>JBKJUN010000041.1:0-4279 GCA_046590555.1 Bryobacter sp.
TTCTAACCGCTCTCACTCATGTCACTGGCGATTTTCCTCGCGCCGTTCGCGTCTCAAGCGAAGTATTGGCCATCTATGGCCGTATCTATCCGTCTACCAATCAAAACGTTGGTTTGCGGGCGGTGATGCAGGACGGCAGTATCGTAGAAGGTGAGACAAAAATCAGCCGTAGCAGGAAGCGCATCCATCGTCTCGAACTGACCCAAGGGCGCGTCAAGCCTCTTCGGGATGCACTCGACGCCATAGCCGGTGCGGATTTGATCACAATGGGGCCAGGTAGCCTCTATACGAGTGTGATCCCCAACCTGCTGGTGGACGGCATTGGTGCGGCCTTGCGTAAATCCAAGGCTGCCAAGGCTTATTTCGCCAACCTGATGTGGCAGCCGTGGGAAACCATGTCCTACTCGGCAGCAGATCACGCGCAAGCGATTTACGACCATGGCGGCAAAGGGACAATCGAGCGGGTCATCCTGAACACAACCCCATTGGCCGCCAGCCAAAGGCGTCTCTACGCTTCAGAAAAGGTATATCCGGTAGCGTTGGACACGCCGAGACTTCTAGAGATGGGTCTCGAAGTTGTCGGCCGCCCCTTACTCTTCAAAGGCCCCAAAGTTCGTCATGATCCAGTGGCCATCGCGCGGATCGCAATGGAACTTGCGGCTGAATCTCGCGCCCGTCGCATCAAGTCCTAAAGGTAATCTCATGCAACCGTTTCCTAAACTGAATTCCATCGTCCTGGCCGCCGGGTTAGGCACTCGAATGAAGAGCAACAAAGCGAAAGTATTGCATGAGGCTGGAGGGCAAACCCTGGTTGAGCATGTTCTTGATGCTGCCTCGGTCGCCGTTTCGCCTGAGAACACTATTGTGGTTGTCGGTCATCAGGCCGACAAAGTCCAACAACTACTCAGCTCTCGCGGCTGCCACTTTGTCACCCAGACAGAGCAACGTGGTACCGGTCATGCGGTGGAAATTTGTCGCAGTCTGGCTGGCCAAGACGGCCTGACACTGATTCTTTATGGGGATTGCCCGCTGCTCACACCCTCTACCATTTCCCGTCTCGTCGAGACTCAGCGAAACGGCTCCTTCGCTGCTACTTTGATAACGACTATCCTCGAGCGGCCAACAGGCTATGGCCGCATCATTCGCGCTGGCGACGGCTCAGTTGCTGCGATCGTAGAAGAGAAGGCGGCTTCGGCCGGGCAAAAAAAGATTGGCGAGATTAACTCGGGTATTTACTGCATCGACTCTGCGCTGCTCTGGAAGCACGTTGGCGAGATCACGCCAAATGTAGCCTCCGGTGAAATTTACCTTACCGATCTGGTGGAGATTCTGAGAGGGGCAGGGCATCGAGTAGCTGCTTTATTGCTCGAAGACCCGAACGAAATTCTGGGCATTAATCAGCGTCTCGAATTGGCCGAGGCTGATCGAATCCTGAGAGCCCGCAAGACTCGCCAACTCATGCTTGACGGGGTTACGATCTTTCAGCCAGAGACGGTTGCGATTGATGCTGGTGTTGAGATTGGACAGGATACCGTTATCTCGGCTTTCACTCAGATTCTGGGCAAAACCAAAATTGGTTCAGAATGCTATATCGGTGCTGGCTCCATCATTAAGGACAGCGTCATAGCGGATTCTGTCCATGTGGGCGAGTATTGCTTTGTCGGTACTTCCGTTGTTGAGACCGGATCACAGATCGGCCCCTTTAGCCGCCTTCGACAAGACAATCACGTCGAGGCTGGTGCTCATATTGGCAATTTTGTCGAACTCAAGAAAACCAGGTTTGGTGCCGGATCGAAGGCAATGCATCTTGCTTATCTCGGCGATAGCAATATTGGCGCGGGAGTCAATATTGGTGCTGGCACGATCACCTGTAACTACGATGGGGTCAATAAACATCTCACGGACATTGGCGAAGGCGTTTTTGTTGGCAGCAATTCTACGCTCGTCGCTCCAGTCAGGATCGAATCGCATAGCTATGTTGCCGCAGGCAGCGTGATTACCGACACTGTCCCGAGTGATGCGCTGGCAGTGGGTCGTAGTCGCCAGACGAACAAGCCTGGATGGGTAAGCAAGAAGCGCCAGAAGCGCTAAAGCACCAGGATCGGATGGTAGAGATTGGGCAGCTTTTGTTCGCCAATCGCTATTAATTCTCCGGTCTGACTCATTGCCTTAACGAGTCGAGCGGATTGCGAGACTCGAAACGGTGAAGTCCGGAAGTCCCGTCCTTGACGGATTTGCGATTCTGTTAGCAGGTCTACGGTTTCTGCTGGAAAGGCTGGCAGCAGTCTTTCACCCTTCAGCAGGGCATCCTCGAAATGACCTTGCTGCGCCAGTTCTTCTACCTGTTCCAGTGTTCTCGCGTCGGCAATGGCGAATTCGCCACTTAGAGTTCTCCGCAGTTCCTGGACGTAAGCGCCACAGCCTATCAATTGCCCCAACTCGTGGGCGATCGATCTCACGTAGGTGCCAGAGGTGCACTCCAGATGTACTTGAATGTCTGCCCCTTCAATCCTGATGAGATCCAGGCGGAAAACCTCGATATCGACCGGCCTAAGTTCGACCAGCTTCTGCTGACGAACCAGCTTGTAGGCCGGGACTCCATTGATCTTTTTCGCTGAGACAGGTGGCGGCATCTGCGCCAGCGGTCCGCGGAACTGCACGAGCATTTGCTCCACCGCATCAGACTTCAACTCGAACTGTTTTTCTTCAGATGTTCTGACACCATCCCGATCATAAGAATCGGTGGAGTGCCCAAATCGGATTGTTGCCGAATAAGCCTTGCGATCTTTTGTATAGAACTGTGCCAGGCGGGTGGCGCGTCCGACTACTAGCGGCAATACCCCGGTCGCGAGCGGATCGAGGGTGCCCAGGTGCCCAATTTTCTTGGTGCCGGCAATCCGGCGCATCTTGTCTACTGCATCATGTGACGTCCAGCCCGAAGGCTTGTCCAGCACGAGTACTCCGCATAAAGCTTCTGTTTGTATTTGCAATCTAATTCTATTGTCCCTTGGCAGTGCAGTCCGCGCTACCATCGGGTTTGGATGGCAGACCGTCTTTATTTGTCCCTTTGGCTTGAGAAGCACTCGACACTTGGCATGCATCGCCATTTTTCGTCAGCACTTCGAAGCTTCCCGTTTTCTACTCAATCCTCAGAGGCCTACTTGCGAGTTTCAGCGGTAGATCCCTCAGAGCCCGCCCTGCTTGAGCAGTTGTTCAAGCTGCCTGACCAACTCGAGGACATCTTCGACGCTATGGAGAAATGGCGCGCTTCTGATATTTCTTTTGAGGTAGAAGGTTTTTGGGATCTCTGGCAGGAATTGCCAGACGGCTGGCAGCTCAAGCCTGCCAGGGTTCAGTTGTTCTTCTATGGACCTGACTTCCCGAGCGAGTTTGGAGAATCCGCCCGGGCAGAACTAGGCATTGAGTCACTTTTTCTGCCGACAGCAATAGACACAACCAAGGATCTGCACTTCTACCAATCCAATCTCAAGAGCCTGCTCAGGCTTAACGGTGATTGGTCGACAAAGCTAAGATTGAAGCAACGCAAGCTGTGGAGTGACTCGAGCGAAGATCTGAGCGAGCGGTTGCATTGGATTGCTCAAGCAGTTTCAACTGTCAAGCATTAGCCCGCCAAGACTACCGGATCGATACCGGAATTTCTCTCGGGCTCCAGGTGAAGCCAGCTGAAACCTGGTATGAGTTCCTTTTGAAGCCGTTTGTTGAAGTGCCAAGGAATTTGCGATTTCCTGCCGTGACAGTGAAGAAGATCTGGTTCGTCAGTTTTCTACTTGCGTTTACTGACGACTGAACTGTTTCAAATGTTTGACTTGTCCCAATGAGACTGGCCATCTTCATGTACTGAACATTTGCACCCAGCCCCCAATTTCGGATGCCGGAATAGGTGTAGTTAAAGCCTGCAAAAGTTGATCTTGCCGTATTGATAATGCCGTTACCGGGTGTCGCCGCAATGCCACCATTGAAACCTAAGCTATGTAACCGATTCACCCTGTAGGAAATCGACACTTGAGCAGTAGGCATGATGGAAGTACTATAGAAGACCTCTTGGACACTGGAGACTCCGATAAGCGCAGCGATAACGGGGTCGATTGCAGTGGTGGTTAGCCCGAGTGACTCCAGCCTGAAGAAGCCCCCTTGCAAGCTTACCTGTGCTCGCTTTCCCAGTTGAACGGAATATCCTCCAAATGCTCCATTCCCGTAGCTATCCCCAAAATTTCGAGTAAATTTAAACATGAAAAACTGGTGTCCTGCGCTAATCGTC
>JBKJUN010000104.1:0-26589 GCA_046590555.1 Bryobacter sp.
CGTCGCGCAACATCAAGGACCGTCTCGACAAAGAGTTGCTAACGAACGTGGCACTGCGTGTGGACGATACTGGCACGCCGGACAGCATGAAGGTGATGGGTCGCGGAGAATTGCAGCTGGCGATTCTTATCGAAACGATGCGTCGCGAAGGTTATGAATTGCAGGTGTCGAAGCCTGAGATCGTGACCAAGGAAATCGATGGCGTGCTCAAGGAGCCGCAGGAAATTCTGTTGATCGATTGCTCGGAAGCCTTTATCGGCGTAGTGATCGAAAAGATGGGCTACCGCAAAGGCAAGATGATGAAGATGGTGAACAATGGGTCGGGCCGCGTTCGGCTTGAATTCCAAGTGCCATCGCGTGGGTTGATCGGGATCCGTAACGAGATGCTGACGGAGACTCGTGGTACGGCGATTATGAATTCGCTGTTTAACGGCTATATGGACTGGCAGGGAGCGATCCCGATGCGTCCTACGGGCGTTATGATTTCGGATCGCGCTGGTGTTACGACTGCGTTTGCGATCAACGGATTGCAGGAGCGCGGAGAGATCTTTGTGATTCCGGCTACGGAAGTTTACGAAGGCATGATCGTGGGTGAAAACTCGCGTGAATCTGACTTGACTGTAAACATCGTACGCGAAAAGAAGCTGACGAATATGCGTAGCTCCTCGGCCGACGATGCGATTCGTCTAGTTCCGCCTCGTGCGATGACGCTTGAGCTGGCGATTGAATTCATCGAGATCGACGAGTTTGTCGAAATCACGCCGAAGTCGATTCGCTTGCGCAAAAAGATTCTGAAGGCCAATCAGCGTTGATAGAAACCCTCAAAGAAGCCCTGCGGGGTAGCCATCAGGACTTCACAGAGGGTAGTTTAAAGCGGGCAATTGCGTTGCTTGCGATTCCGATGGTGCTGGAGCTTTCGATGGAAAGCTTGTTTGCCATCGTGAATGTATTTTGGGTGGCCGGGCTAGGCCCGGCCGCCATCGCAACTGTTGGATTGACCGAGGCGATGGAGACGATCGTGTTTGCGATCGCGATGGGATTGTGTACGGGGGCGACGGCTTTTGTGGCGCGTCGCATTGGGGAGAAGGATGCTGAGGGGGCGAGTGCTTCCGCTGGCCAGGCGGTGTTGATCGGGATTGTGGCAAGTGTGTTGATTGGGGTGCCGGCATCGATTTATGCGCGGCCTTTGCTCGGCTTTATGACTCCCGATGCGGCAATTGTTGAGGGTGGCTTTGGGTATACAACAATCATGTTTGGGGGCACTTATTCGATCCTGCTGATCTTTCTGATCAATGCGATTTTTCGGGGTGCCGGGGACGCGGCGATTGCGATGCGGGTGTTGTGGATTGCTAATGCCGTCAATCTTGTTTTGGACCCTTGTCTGATTTTTGGTTGGGGGCCGTTCCCGGAGATGGGTGTGGCGGGGAGTGCGGTTGCTACAACGTGCGGGCGTAGCGTGGGCGTGGCTTATCAGTTTTATCGTTTGTTTACGCCCGGGGAGCGAGTGACGTTGCGGATGTGGCATCTGCGGCCGAATTGGCATCTGCTGATGGACATGCTGAAGGTGAGTCTGCCAGGGATGTTTCAGTATTCGATCGGGATGGCGAGCTGGTTGATGCTGGCGCGGATTGTGGCGCAGTTTGGGAGTGTTGCAACGGCTGGTTATACGATCGCGATCCGGATCATCATCGTGACGATCTTGCCAAGTTGGGGGCTGGGTGGTGCGGCGGCAACGCTGATGGGGCAGAATCTGGGGGCTGGCAAGCCGGAGCGAAGTGAGCGGGCGGTGTGGCTTTGCGGGTTCTACAACATGGTCTTTTTAGGGCTGGTTAGTCTGGTGTTTATCTTCTTCTCGGAGATTCTGATTCGGATCTTTACGCAGGAAGAAGCGGTGGTGGCGGTGGGCAAGGATGCGTTGCGATTGATCTCATATGGCTACCTGCTGTATGCGTATGGGCTGGTGCTGGTGCAGGCGTTTAATGGAGCTGGGGACACGATTACGCCGACGGTGATCAATATGTTCTGCTACTGGGTGTTTCAGTTGCCGCTAGCGAATTATCTGGCTAGGCAGATCGGCCCGAATGGTGTGTTTACGGCGGTGACGCTGACGGAAAGCATGATTGCAATATGCGGAATTTTGGCGTTTCGGATGGGCAGATGGAAGAAGGCCCGGGTCTAGTTGTAACGCTCCTTCGTGCTGTGGCTACATATAGCTAGAATTAGGCCATGGAGACTGGCATACGCGAATTGAAAGACAACCTCAGCCGGTACATCAGGCGAATGGAAGCGGGGGAAAGGGTTGTAGTGACAGCCCATGGACGGGTTGTAGCGGAGCTAGTTCGGCCAACTGCGGATCGGCCAGGCCAGCCGAGCCAGTTCGACCTAATGATTGCTTCTGGCGCGATCACCCCGCCTATTGAAGAAGGCGACCCGCTGCAAGCCTGCCCGGAGATTCGTCTGTCTCCGGGAACGGGAGCCGCGCTAATTGACGACGACCGTGACGAAGCGTAAGCCGGTTGCATCGAGCCGGACGAGAACGACCGGTGCTGCCACTGGAACGGTTGTGGCTGATGAAATTTCTACGAAGCGTTACATCGAGTCCAGCGCCTTGGTGGCGGCCTTGCTTGAAAGCGATCCGAAGGCCAAGGCTTCGATTCGTGCGCCTGGCGACCGTGTCACTTCCGCACTAACGGTGGGCGAAACCAGCCGCGCAGTACTTCGCGCCCGCATTTCGGGACGGATCACAGTTCAGCAGGAACGTGCGGCAATATTCACCTTGAAGCAGTTCACTCGGCGTTGTCATATCGTAGCTGTCACTGAAGCGATTCTTGCCCACGCCGGACGTCCATTCCCGATAGAACCGATCCGTACCTTCGACGCAATTCATCTGGCGACCGCTCAAGCGTTGGGGGATCCTCCCGCTCTTGTGACCATAGTCACACGCGACGTTCGAGTGCGTAAGAATGCTGAAGCGCTTGGCCATCCAGTGGAATGATGCGCTACCAGTTGCGGAGAGTGGTTGAGATTAGTTCTTCGACTTTGGATGAGACTGCGGGATCGAATTCCATTTTGAGGTGGGGGTTGACGATGAGGCGGTGGGCCAAGGGCCACTCGCTGGTGTCTATGAGTTTATGGCGGGGATAACGGTAGCGCCAGTTGCCTAGGATGCGGGTCTTTTTTGAATCTTCTGGTTTGATTTTGGATTGACCGCGGATGGGGCCTAAGTCGCGCTGGTAGAGGTTGGCGGCTTCCTTCACGTTAGAGGGAATCTTGCCGTCGCGGAGGCCGACACTGTCAATTTGTACGTTGAGGCGGACAGGGATTTGTTGTTTCTTGAGCCAGCGGCAGAGGTTGATGGTGGCTGCGCCGCCGAGGGATTGGCCGTAAAGGATGAGGCGGGCTTGTTGACGCTCTTGTGGGTCTAGAGAGCCGTCTTGGTTGGTGTCTAGGTGTTCTGTAATGTGCTTCTTTGCGAGGTCGAGGTGATGGTTGCCAAAGGTGCTGAAGGTGGTATCGGGGAAGCGTTGGACTTCGAGGTGGACAGCGATGCGACGGGTTATGGTCCAGGGGGCGTCTGCTGGTTCCCATCCGCCGGCGATACCGAGGACAAGGGTTTGTGCGGGGGCTGAAAATGCAAATAGAAAAAAGAGCCCGCGCAGGAGGGAGCGCGCGGGCTCATGGGGTAAACAAGGAGTTAGAAACAAACCTGATCTCATAGCCCTTACGGGATGTCAGGATTTACTTTTCAACCGTCAGATGGTTGGTGACGCTGAAGACACCAGACACTTGATTGGCGAAGAGCCCGGCCATGTTTTTGTCCATCTCGTTCATGACTACGCCGCTTAGAGTGACGTCGCCGTTTTTAACGATAATGCGTACCGGTGGGATGGCACCCAGGGTATAGCGGCCGAGAGAGGCCTGGCTGAAAATGGTGCGGTAGACGGCGATGCGGAGGCGGTCGTCATTGGGCGACAGAGGTAGAACCTCAATGTTGTTGACGACTTCTTCGACGCCGGGGATGCGCTTGACTACGTTAGCTGCGGAGCTGGCGAGAATGGGTCGTGTAACTTGCCCGTTGAGGGTTACTTTGCGACCGTCGAGTGAGTAACTCATCTGATCGAATACGCCGAAGAAGGGGAGCGTGACGAGCTCATGACGGATCTTGTTAGCCAGCCGCTGCTCGTCCGTTTGCGTTGTCGGTAGACTTGCGCTGAAGAGAGGAGTGGTGGCCAGGATGGTTGCAAATAATGCAGTGAAAATGGTGTTTTTCATGTTCTTGGCCTTTCGTAGTACCTGCTCGATTGGATGCAGGCACTAATTAGAACGTTTCGAAAATCGGAATGGATCTTGCGGGAGTGGAGTTGGGCGTGTTGTTCTTTGGGGTCCTGAAAGCAGACTAACGAGTACAAGCATCACCTTTACGGCGATTCCCTAACGCGAGAGATTGCGCAGTTAAGAATTTATCTGGATGGCATGGTGCTGTTGCCGAGATTCAAGGCTGGCCGGAGTATTCACCACAGATCTTGCATGCGCTCAAGAAGGCCGCCGGGAGGTGTTGTTTGGTTGTGAAGGGGCTACCAATCACTGGGATGAGTGCTGCGGAGGTCTTTGCGCGGCACGCAGGGAATTTGCGTTGCGCGATACCCGTTATGGTGTCTGCGACGTATTTGCGTGATTTGAAGGGCCATGCGCGGATTGATGCGCGGAGCCTGGCTATGTACCGGGCTGTCGCTGTGAAGCTGCGGGCCGGTCGCAGCCTTATCTCGATGCCTGGGCGGAGTTGTTTGTGGTGATGGTGAAGGACAGTGAGAAGATGACTGCGATGCGGCAGGCGGGACCGTTTGCCGGCGTGCTGAGTCCGAAAGAACGGTGAGAGATCTATGACGCGTTTGCAGTTGGAGCATCTAATACGGGCGACATCGATGATCGCGGATGATTCGGACATTGTTGTCATATGAAGTCAGGCGATTCTTGGACAGTTTCCAGATGTGCCTGGGGAGTTTCTGGTCACGAAAAAGGCTGATATGTTTCCCCTTGAATCATCCTGAGCGCGCTGATTTGATCGATGGACCGATTGGTGAAGGCTCGCCCTTTGAGCGAACATATGGTTATTTTGCGCACGGTGTTGGACCTGAGACTGCGGTGTTGCCGGAAGGGTGGGAGGAACGGCTGATTGTGATCTCAAACTCGAATACGCTTTCAGTGCGGGGGTGGTGTCTGGAGGTGCATGATTTGGCTATTGCGAAATTGGTCGCTGGTCGAGAGAAGGATCTTAATTTTGTGGAAAGACTGCAACGGCATGCGATTGGTCGGATTGATGAATTGCTGGAGCGCTTGGCCTTGACGAAATTAGAGCCGGCTGTTCAGGCGATGGCAGCAGCAAGACTGAATCGCATTTTCAGAACGAGGTGATGCAGGGCTGGAACCAGTCGCTTTGGCATGGGATTAATGCATTCTCCGTGGAGCGGTTTGAGCCACAGCTCAGAATTGGTTTGGATTGTAAGGGAATGCTAAGTGCCATTCTTTTGTACGAATGGACATTTGCGGATCATAAAGGAGCGCGAAAGAATATGAACATGGAATCCGTGATTGTCCGCGATCTTGAAGTGATGCATGGAGAGCCTGTGTTTCGTGGAACGAGGGTTCTCGTTCAAACTCTGTTTGAGTATCTGGAAAGTGGCGAAACACTTGAGACATTTCTCGGGGGGTTCCCGTCGGTTTCGCGCGAGAATGCGATTGCAGCGCTAGAAAAAGCTCGAAAGCTTCTAGTTTCGGCTGCCTGATGTGGTTGCTTCTCGGCGAATGCCTGGACGGGAAGTTGCGACGCTTCTTCCCTGGCTTTAATTGCCGGACTGCTTGCTATGCGGGATTCTCTGGACTCAAAAATGGGAGACTCCTGGAAGCGGCTGAGGCTGCGGGATTCGATGTTTGCTGACGGTCGACCAACATATCCATGAACAGCAGAATCTGGCAGGACGGAAGCTCTCGCTGATTGTGTTGTGTGCGCGAAAGAACGTTCTTGGCGAGCTTAAGCTTTTGATGCCGTCATGCTGGGGTGTCTTGAGAACTATTGAGCCCGGCCAAGTAGTATTTGGTTGCTGAAAGAATTCGTTTTGAAGAAGTCGTCCCATGGATGCTGGAGGCGGAGTAAACGGAAAGCCCCGACCTTGGTGTTTTCGATATTCACATGGAAGTGGTTGGCGAGAAGACGGTGATCCCCTTTGATCACGAGTCGTGTCTACAAGTCCAATTTGAGAGCGAAGAATGGGTGGTGTTCCCCCTGACAAAGGCAGCCGAAGCCGCGCCCTGAAACCAATAGGCGAGCAGATGAACATTGCGGTTGCGAGCCTTTGTACTGATCTCGACTCCGCGCACCAGACGAATCCCCAACTCCTGTGCTCTCGGCACCGCCGGTTCATGCGCACTAAAGGTATCGTGATCGGTGATAGCAATCGTCCTGAGTCCAGCAACAGCGGCTTTATCAATCAATGCGGCAGGCGCATCCGTCCCATCGCTCTCAAAGGTATTTGTATGAAGGTCTACCAAGCTTCAGGATAGCCACAACTCTAGTTGTGCGTCGGTGCTACTGAATCAAACTCAAACAACTCGCCAGCCAGCTTTACCGTCAGCTTTCCCACGCCAAGGCCCTTCTTCTCGACACTATAGAAGACCGCGCCATCGGTGGATTCCCCAGCTAACAACTTCGTCTTAACGAACGCAATCGCACTTGTCGCTGCAGCCGCCTTCAAGCGCGCGCCGCCAAATTCCCCAATCGCACTCTGCCGCCGCTGCTCATAACCGTTGTTTGATTGCATCCGCTGCAAACCATATAACCCCACTTCATAGGTGCCAACCAGTTTGATCACGTCGTCGCGGTTCGCCCTATCGAGCATCCGCTTCACCACTTGTCGCGCAGGCAGCGCCTTCTCGTTCGTCCCATCCTGGCGGCGAAACACAAAGTCTTCCGGGTCTACCGTCGTGATATATTTCGACCCGTTCGACACCGCTACCTGCAGCACCGCGAAATCCTTCAAATTCGATGGCAGGCTAGCGAACATAACCGTAACCCCACTCTTGGTGAGCGTCTGATACTTCAATCCGTTCGATTCAAATTCGATCACCTGCGCCTGCCCGCAAACAAGCACCAAAAATAACCCGGCAATCCACACAGCCATCAATCTCACAACCTAATCATATTCCCTAGCTCTTGGGCATCTTTGCCAATTCAGCGCGAACCACCTGATTATCTGGATGTTCTGCAGCAAAAGCCTCGAGCAAGTGCCGGCTTTCCTTCAGCCGCTTGTCCTTCTGATAAATACTCGCCAGCATCATCTGCGCAAAGGGCTTCAGATACTTGCCATCACGTGCACACTTCTCCATCAACTCAAGGCCCTTTTTCTTGTCGCCCGAAGCCTGTTCAATCTTCATCAGCCAGCGGATGACAAAGGGAACACTCCCGATCAGATACTCGCTAAACCCCCGTGTAAACCAGGCATCCTGCAGGCTAGGATCAATCGCCTGCAACCGCAGTGCATATTCCTGGCTCGCCTTGGCCGCATAATAGCTGTCCTTGTATCGCTTCTCAACCAGGGCAGAAAAATCGCGCTCGGCTCCTGTCGCAATGAGCAACGCCAGCAGTGCGTTCGTATCCTTGTCGTTCTTCTTGAGAGCCTCGGCACCAGTCGACTTCGCACGATTTAGAGCCTCTTCAAAGCTGCGCTTGGCCTCAACTCCAATCTGTTTAGCCCGCTCGCCCTGTACCTTCTCTTCTTGGAACATGTCTTTGTTGAAGACCTGAAGCCGGTTCATTTCACTAAACAGAAAGGTAGCGGCAAGCGAGGCATAGCCCATCGGGTCGCTCGCATTCTTGGCCGAATAAGCGCGTGCGGTATTTAGGCTCTCTTCAAACTGAAAGCTGTACAAACGGTTGAAAGCCCGCTCGACACTCACTTCAGACGCATTCAGCAAAGCACTAACAACGAGGAAAAGGGTAATTCTGATCATTTGATTTTTGGTCTTAGTTTCTCTAGTTCTTTCTTGAAGAGAGGATTCTCGGGAAAATCCCGGCTCAATTCGGCGAGCCGCATTTCGGCTTGCAACGGTCTTTTCTCGCGCAGGTCGATGGTGGCCAATATTATTTTCGCAAATGGCCCCAGATATCTACCCCGCTCGACCACAATTTTCAGACGTTCTACAGCTAACGCTTTGTTACCCTCGGCCTCTTCAAAGCGCACAAACCACTTCACAAAGAACGGGACACTTCCGAGCAGGTATTCGGTCATGCCAGTTGTCAGATGCGCGTCAACAAAACCGGGATCCAGCTTCAGCAACTTCACGGCATAGGAGTGAGATTCCTTCGCATAGCTCAAGCTCCCCAAGTGGCGCTTCTCAATCAAGCCCATGTAGTCGGTAATCAGCCCTGCATCGAGGCACAGCGCAAACAAGGCGTTTTTGTCATTGGCCTTGGAAGACAGTTGAGTGCGCGCCAGCATTTTTGACTGTTCCACCGCAGACAGAAAGCGCTGCTTCAGCTTCTCATCCGGCTTCAGCTCTTTTTTGTCCGTCAGGCGCTTATTGCTGGCGAAGAACTCGCTCTCAAGGATAGACAATCGATCAAGTTCCCGAAACAGCAACGAAGCCGCCCGAAACGAAAAGCCCAATGCGTCATTTGGCAGCTCGGCGATGTAAGCATCCATTTCGCGATCCGCACTGCCGAAATCGAAGTTGTACATGCGATTGAGCGCACGTTCAATCGTCGCGGCATCTACACTAGCCGCAATCAGCAATAAAGTAAGAATCCTAGCTAAAGAGGCGCTCATACGTCTCGCGCGTCCTCTCTTGCAACTCACTTAAATCCTGTTCGAGATTCTGGTGTGATCCCCGGTTCGGCAACCAGCGATCCAGCAGCGAACTCAGGGCTTCCCGCGCCGCAGGAGCATCAGGCAGTGAGTTGCCGCTCTGCCCGGAATAGAGCCGCATCCCGTGATCGACCGCGCGAAAGATGGTCGCAGCCTCGCCCAGAAACGATGCATCTTCCTGTTCCAGATGGCCCATTTGCTCCACGACTTCAATTCGCTCCAATGTATTCAGCACCTTGAAAAAAATACCTGCGCTTTTCAGTCGCAAATACAAAAGCAGGAAGTCGATGTCGTAAAAACCGCCCCGGCCGGCTTTGAGCGGACTCGATTTGCCCTGCTCTTTCTCCAGACGCGTGCGCATGTCGCTCAGTTGCTTTTTCGAACGATGGGATTGTCCGTAACGTCGCCAGTCCACATTTTGCAGCTCTGTCAGAAACCGCGTGGCTCGGTCGGCATTTCCCGCAACCGCACGTGCCTTCATGTAGGCTATGCCTTCCCAAGCCTCGGCGTGCTGGGCAAAATACTCCATATAAGTCGATTCCAGTTGCACCAGGTCGCCCTCACGGCCATAGGGCCGCAACCGCGCATCCACCGTAAAGATCACACCATCCCCGGTATAGGCCGTAAGGATTTCAATCATCCGCGCCGCGACGCGTGTCCAGAACTCCATTGCCTCTGCCGATTCATTCGGCAGGATGAAAACAAGGTCGGCGTCACTGGCCAGATCGAACTCGCGCAAGCCAAGCCGGCCGAGCGCCACCACCATCATCGGATTGGAGAGATCCTGCTCTCCCTTCCCCACATCCTGAATTGCTACCTGATAGCAGTGGCCGATGATCGAATCCGCCAAATCGCTATTTGCCGCCAGCGTCTCAAACACAGGCCGGGCCAGTAACAAACTTTCACTCTGCAACCGGAATAGTCGGCGCCGGTAAGCCTTTCTAAGGCTCGGCTCGCGGTCCCAACATTCCAAGGTCACAGCCCCGGCGCGAAGCCCACGCAAATCCTCAAGCCAATCAGGCTGACGAATCAACTCATCGGTGAGAAACGGGCTTAGCGCCGTCAGTTCCCGCAGATCCGCCATAAGTTGCTCATCTCGATAGAAATCGCCCCAACGTCCCTCAAGCTGCTCGTAAAGCCGCTCCCACTGCGCCCGGTGCTGGTGATTCGGCACACTCCGGGTGGCAGGCATCTCGATTGCCGGCATCACTGCATGCCCATAAACCACGCGAGAGTAGATTGCTTCTACCCCGGCCAGGTGCTCCTTCAATTTCTCAATCAGGCGAGGCCCTGAATTCTCCACACCCAATTGCAGCGCCGGCATCCTGTGCGACAAGTCTTCGATTTCTTCAAAGCTTTCCGGCAGGCAATGCGTCTGCCTGTCTTCCATCACCTGTAGACGGTGCTCCAGATGACGCAAAAACTCATAGGCCTCGATCAGGGCAAAGTACTCCGATGAGGAGATCAGCCCTTTGTCGTGCAACCGGGCCAGCGCGATCATCGTGCTCGTCGTACGCACCCAGGCCTCACGTCCACCATGAAGTCGCTGCAGGCACTGCACCAGAAACTCGATATCCCGAATCCCGCCCCGCGTCAACTTTACATCGATCGCGCCACCATTAAGCTTCCGGTTCGACAGCTTCTCATTCCAGCGCACACGCGTTTCGCTTACAGCTTCAATCGCAGAAAAGTCGGTCGTTGTCCGGTAGGTCAATGGCTCGACAAACTCAATCAACCCCTGGCCCGTCTCTCGCTCACCAGCACAAACCCGCGCCTTGATCATCATCTGCAATTCCCAATCGCGCGCCCTCGCCCGGTAATACTCCTTGGCCCCCTCCAGCGAAAGAGCAATCTCCCCCAGGCTCCCTTCTGGCCTTAGCCGTAAATCTACCCGGTAGCAAATCCCCTCTGCCGTATACGCGCCCAGAAAATGCGTTTGCCGCTGGGCCAGCTTCTCAAAAAATTCCTTATTGCTCAGCCCTGACGCACCATCGGTTTGCCCATGCCCCGCATACACATACATCAGATCGATGTCCGAACTGTAATTCAACTCATTTCCGCCCAGCTTTCCCAACGCCAGAATGCTGCACCCGCAAACACTCCCGTCCTCCAGGCGAGGTACACCGTAGAGCGCCTCTGCCGCAGCCCGAATTTTCTCGTAACTCCACCCGAGAATCGCATCTGCGAGGGCCGAAACCTCGGCTGTCGTCTGCGCCAGCGTCGCATGACCCAACACATCGCGCAGCAGAATCCGGGTCAGACACCGCCGGCGAAAGGCAGCGAGTGCCAAATTTTGGAAAGGCAACACATCAAGCATCGCCCGAAAATCATGGTCGTAGAAATCCCGCTCAAGCATCAGGGTTTCCAGCCAAACGGGGTGTTGCCGCACTTCTTCAAAAAGGACGCGGCTGTGCAGTTTCAGGATTTCTTCGTGCGGACGGAGCAAGGGTTAGACGACCTGGGCCAAAAGTGTAATGTTATCACCAGGAAAGAGCGGTCCGGCCTTGAGCACGCGTGCATACCAGCCGCCTCGCCCCTCCAGCTTCAATAGTTTTTGAATTTTCCCAATCCCCTCTTCGTTGTAAACGTCCAGCGTCCTGCAGGGCTCTCGCAGCTTTGTCAGTTCAATCTCACAAAGAGACCCCAATCGGTACTGCTGCCCAGCCTGCATCCGTTGATAGTCAAGCCCCGTAGTCGTCAGGTTCTCCCCCAACGCGCCGGCAAAGAGCCGGTACCCGAGCACATTCAACTCATCGACCACTTCCTGGCCAATTAGCAGCAAAGCCTGCTTCGGCCCCCCGTGATATTTGGGATTCCGCCAAGAATCCCCGTCGAGTCCGCGTGGCGTGAGGCTCCCCGACAGAACAGCCCTCTTGGGGATTCCGCCGGGTGAGATATTGATCTGGCTTATTTCTCCGGTCATAGCAATCTTTCCATTATCCGAATCAATCGCCTCCATAAAAATAAAGGATCGGTAGCGAATGATTCCCTCCGCTTGGATTCAAGGGTTTTGAAGGTCTATAATCGAGCATCGGCCTTATGCCGAGGTTTGTCCATGTTGGGTTTCGAACCCGGTACTCGCGTCTCCGTTGACCGCCCGGATCTCATGTTCGATTTTGATCCGCTCAACAGCCAGCATCCTACCTACTCAATCGAGGGAATGAATGTCTAACGATCTGCGTAATTTTTTATCGCTCTCCTACGGGGAGCTGGAAGACCTGAACCTGGCCGCGAAGGAGCAACGCAAGAATCGCGTATCCCCCGACGTGATCCAGGAAGAGCGCCTCAAGTATTTGACCGACGAAAAGCGCATTAAAGCCGTCACCGTCATGTTCAGCGACCTTGAAGGTCGCCTCCACACTCTCGACTACGACAAGAAGTTCTTGATCGGCAGCTACGATAACCTGACCTTCGACGGTTCTTCGATCCGCGGATTTACCGCCCAGCGCGAGAGCGATCTCCGTCTCGCAATGGATTGGAGCGCTTTCTATTGGGGCCCCGCCGACGTCTTCGGTTCAGGGAAAGTACTGCTCTTTAGCGAAGTCATCGATAAAGATGGCTCCCCCTACGGAGCCGACCTCCGTGGCGTCCTCAAGCAGTACGCCAATAAGCAGTACGAAAAGAACGGCTACTCTCTTCATGCAGCCAACGAAATCGAAGGCTTCCTCTTTCAGGGCGTTGATGCCGAGCGTCACTATCACGAGACCGGCAAGTTTGAATACGTAAACACTGGTGGCTACTATCACTCGCTGCCCGGCGACCAACTCCGTACCTTCATCGACACCTGCGCCGAAGTACAGCGCGCCATGGGTTTCCAGAACGAAAAGGACCACCCGGAAGTCGCCCCCTCGCAGTTCGAAATCAATTACAGCTACGGCGACGTCGTCACCGCAGCCGACCAGATCCAGATCTACAAGCTGATCGCTCGCCAGGTCGCAACGAAAATGGGCCTCACCGCCAGCTTCCTGCCCAAGCCCGTCGTCGGCGTCAACGGTAGCGGAATGCACACGAACGTTTCCATCACCAAGGGTGGCAAGAATATCTTCTATGACGCCAAGGGCGAAGAGAAGATTAGCAAGACGGCGTGGCAGTTCATTGACCGTATCCTCACCCACGGCAACGACATCTGCCTGCCGCTCAATGCGAGCGTAAACGCCTACCGCCGCCTCGATCCTCACTTCGAAGCTCCCAACCAGATCAAGGCCTCCGCTACCGATCGTGGTTCGATGGTTCGTATCCCCATCGGCAACGAAAAGAGCGCTAGGGTCGAAGTCCGCTCCGTCGCCCCCGATGCCAACCCCTACCAGGTTCTCTACACCGTCTTCAAGACCGGGATCGACGGCGAAATCGCCAAGATCAAGAACCTCCGCCAGGCCGACCGCTACCTGCCCGACAACATCTACACCGCAATTGACAACTTCCGCGCCGCCTCCTGGACGACGGAACTCTTTGGTGAAGACGTCAAGGGTCGCTTCGCAGACCTCAAGCAAGCCTCAGCCGACCGCTGCGCCCGCCATCTAGGCACTGTCGTCAAGGCCGCTGAAGTCCAGTTCCACCACGAAGTTTACAATCAGTACCTCTGGAACCAGTTCTAAGCTGGATCCAAAACCAAACTGAAAGGCCCCGCACACCAAACCGGTGAGCGGGGCCTTTTCAGTTCCAGGCTTTAGGATGTCAGCGCTAGATTGCGCTCGCGCCTCGATCTCCGTTGCGAATCCGGATTGCGTCTACAACATCATAGACAAATATCTTGCCGTCGCCGATCTTGCCCGTTCGTGCAGCCTTGGCCAGCGTATCGAGTACTTCTTCGAGGCGCTCTGCGGGAATCACAACTTCGATCTTGATCTTGGCAAGCAAGTCGACCTTGTATTCCTGGCCACGGTACACTTCTGTATGCCCCTTCTGGCGCCCGTGCCCACGCACTTCCGTTACGGTCATGCCGTCGACACCGATGCCTTTCAGGGCTTCTTTCACTTCTTCAAGCTTGAAGGGTTGGATGACTGCTTCGAGTTTTTTCATGTGCTTTTGCCTCTCTATACTCAGCCTTCCAGCGAGTAGCCTTCCTCACCATGCTGGCTCAAATCGAGTCCTTCGATTTCTTCCTGCGTGCTGACTCTGACTCCGCCGCAAACAATATCACAGATCTTCAGGATCACCAGCGTACCGACGATTGCGATGCCCCACGCAATTGCGACACCAATCGCCTGGTTCAGGATCTGACCGCCGTTGCCGTCGATCAGGCCGCCCTTACCCTCGCCAATCGCGCTGTTTACCGCACGAGTAGCAAAGACACCAGTCAGCAATGCGCCCAGCGTACCGCCAGCACCGTGAACACCAAAAGCGTCCAGGGAATCGTCATAGCCAAACATGGCCTTCACCTTAACCACCATGTAGTAGCAAACGATGCCGCCCACGAAACCCATGATGAGCGCCGCACCGGGGGTGACGAAGCCGGAAGCCGGCGTAATCACTACCAGACCAGCCACAGCGCCAGAAATCGCACCCAGCACGGTCGCCTTCGAGTGCATCCATTCCATCAACGACCAGCCCAGTGCCGCAGCGGCAGCACCAAAGTGCGTCGTAACGAAGGCTGCAGAAGCCAGGCTGCCCGCACTCAGCGCACTACCGGCGTTAAAGCCAAACCAGCCGACCCACAGCATGCAGGCACCGATAAAGCTCAGCACCAAAGAGTGCGGGCGCATCGGCTCAGTCCCATAGCCCTGTCGCTTGCCCATGTAGATCGCACAAACCAGGGCCGAAACGCCAGAAGTAATATGCACCACCGTGCCGCCGGCGAAGTCAAAGCAGGGAATCGATCCGCCCAGGAAGGCGTTCAACAATCCGCCTTTGCCCCAAACCATGTGCGCCATCGGGAAATAAACCAGCAGCGACCATAGCGTCATGAACAACACCATCGCATTAAATTTCATTCTCTCTGCGAAGGCACCTGTGATCAGCGCAGGTGTAATAATCGCAAACATCAACTGAAACATCATCCAGGTCTGGTGCGGAATCGTAGCTGCATAGTCGGGCATCGGGTCTGCTCCCACGCCTGCCAACATCAAATAGCGAAGATCCCCGATGAACGGGCTTCCCTCACCAAAACTCAAGCTGTAGCCAACAATCGCCCACAACACCGTGGCCAGTGCCATTAGCGTGAAGCTTTGCATCATTGTAGCCAATACATTCTTCTTGCGAACCAGGCCCCCATAAAACAGGGCCAGGCCAGGACCGGTCATCATCAAAACCAGCGCGCAGCTAGTCAGCATCCAGGCGTTATCGCCCGCCGACTGTGCTGCTTTCACGCTGGCCTCTAAAGCGGCCGTCGGGGATGGGGGTGTGGCGGTTTGTGCAAACAAACCGGCAGCACTGCCCAAAGCCAATGGGATTGCAAATGCGGTTTTTTTCATGACTTTCCAGTTCAGTGAGATTTCCCCGCTCGGACGTGGGCTGGGATAGGGATATCCGAAGACGAGTCGGATTGACTAATCATGCTACTTCACTTCGCAACTGGGAAACAGATTATTTTTATTCGTCGAATTGAAATGTTTGATTGGATCTCTTCGGCCCACCAAGCCTACACTCAGTGAAACAGTTCGAGGCCAGAGCATTCGTACCTGACTCAATATAAGAACAACTAATAGGAGCCCCGATGCAGTATTCCAAACTAAGAAGTACACTTCTGATTTCGACAATTTTCTGCGCACAGTCGATCGCACAAACCACAGCTCCTGCACCAGCACCGGCTGCACCGGCAGCATGGTCCGTTGGGCCAATCAATTTCAGCGGCCTTGTTGACGGCTACTACAACTATGCGGCCAATCACCCTGGCTCGCGCACCAACCTCTACCGTAACTTCGATGTCCGCGCCAACTCAATGAGCCTCAACATGGCCAAACTGACCCTCGAGCATGATGCCGACCCAATCGGCTTCAAACTCGACCTCGGCTTTGGTCGTGCTATGGACATTTTCAACTTCCAGGACACCGCCAACGGCTTCGATAATCTCAAATACGTGCCTCAGGCATACGTCACCTTCAAGCCAAAAAACGGCAAAGGCTTCCAGATGGACTTCGGCAAGTTCTACACCAGCGCTGGCGCCGAACCCACCGAAACTCACCTCAACTGGAATTATTCCCGCGCCCTTATGTACGCCAATGGCCCTTACTACCATTTCGGCCTGCGCACTTCGATGCCGGTCAATAAATACCTCACTGCCGGCTTCCAGTTAGTCAACGGCTGGAACAACGTCGAAGACAACAATTCCGGTAAAACGATGGGCTTCACCACGGCCGTCACAGTAGGCAAGTTTGCCTGGCTCACCAATTACTACACTGGACCTGAACAGAACCAGACCAACCAGGGCTGGCGGAACTTCTACGACACCGTTTTTACCTTCAATCCGAACGACAAGGTCAGCACCTACCTGAACATCGATTACGGCACTCAAAAGTTTGTAGCAGGCAAAGGATCGAACGACTGGCTCGCCGTCGGTGCCGCCGCCCGATTCCAAATCACCAAAACTATCGCCTTCTCTCCGCGCGCAGAATATTACTATGACAAGGACGGCTTCATCACTGGCACTCCTCAAAAGTTGAAGGAAATCACCCTCACCGGCGAGTATAAATTGGCCGAAGGACTCCTTACCCGAATCGAATATCGTCGTGACTGGTCTGACCAGCGCGTCTTCGAGCGCGGTGCCAATGCCAACGTCAGCAAGAATCAAGACACGATCCTCATCGGCCTGGTCGCCTTCTTCGGCCCCAAGCGCTAGTACTAAATCCCTATAAAAGGATTGTGTGCGGTGGTCCCGTATTGCTGGCCACCGCACTTTAGTCTTTGGAAAGAGGTGATTTCTTGTATCCCAAACTACTATTGCTGACCCTGGCAGCTCCAATCTTCGCGGCAAGGGTGTATACCGACGGCAGCACTCTATCGATTACCCAGGGTTCCACTACCGGTAATCCCGGAAGCTTCGCGAACGTCCAGTTCGCTTTAACTCCCACCCCACCGGACAGACAAAAAACATCAACCGGGCCAATTTCCGCAACGATGCCTTCTGGGACCCCTCCGTCGACGGCCCACTCGGCACAATCAATATCTCGATGGACTTAAAAACCTCCGTTCCACTGGCTACTCTTCACTGGTGAGCGCGTGTTGGTGGCCGGTAATCGTGCAATCTGGCTTGACGTTCTCAGTCCTCTCGAGTCGCCTGCAAGCCACGCCAGGTGGATCGGCGTTGTCAGCCACTCAGCTGGAATTTCACCAGCGCATCCAACCCAAGCACGCCAAACTCAAGACTGAGGAAGGTCTCAACCTGACTCCTATTCGTCTTCGTCACATCCCGGGCAGCATTAATTAGCCCATTCATCACCACCATCGCTCCGTTGCCCACGGCCTCGGGCGAAACCGCCCAAACAAAATCAGGTGGATCAAATTTCTCTTCTAAAGGCGGCTCTAGATGTCGAGGTGAAGTCGGTTCTACGAAATATAATTGTCAATCAACTCGGCCGCAAACACATCGCCGTTGAGAAGGATCTAATAATCAGGCTCGTGACGATCCAGCGCTCCATCGAGCGTGGTGATAATCCAACCGTGAGCAAGCACCACAGCACCATCCTCATCGAAATGGTCGCCTTCTTCTTCGCTCGTTGGTCTGGAAGCTTTTAATCCCTAGCGTCGCCGCTCTTTCCCAACCGGACAGAAAACTTATGAATACAACGGGAAAAATCATATACTGGCGAAATATCAAACTCTAACCCCTTTAGCTCCATCTCACATTCCGATATAATCCTCGCCATGAAAAGCTATATCCCTGTTGTGTTGCTCCTCTCTCTTGCCGCTTTCACTAGCTGCGCCCCCGCCCCACCAGAACCCATCAAAAGCGTGGACGCCGCCACCGAACTCCGTCCCTTCGTCGAAAAGATGCTAGCCGCCTGGGCCACCCTCGACACCTCCAAGGTTGCTCCCTTCTATTCCAAAGACCCCGGCCTCGTCTTCTTCGACCTCACTCCTCTCAAATACAACGGCTGGGCCGATTACGAAACTGGCTTCAAAAAGACCATCAGCGACTGGAAATCAATCAAGCTCATTTTAAATCCCGATTTCCAGGCCACCCGCCACGGCAGCATCGCCTGGGCAATCTACACCATCGCCTTCGAGATCGAGCCCAAAACAGGCACCGTCATGAAGGGCGAGGGCCGCGGCACAACCATCTTTGAAAAGCGCGGCACAGACTGGATCGTCATTCACGACCACGCCTCCGCACCCATGCCCGATACGCCGCCCCCTCCTCCCGCAAAAAAGTCAACCAAACGCTAAGCATCAACTTCCCCGGGGAGCACCAATCGTACGGTGCTCCCCCCTTAACTCATCCGATTCCGTACCGCCACTCTCCACTGCAACCACCGCCTCCCCATCCCAAACAAGGCCAGCGCCCACGCAAACACCAGATCATTATGCGAACCCATCGTTTCAAAGCGCGGTCCCGCACCGTTTGCACCTTCGACATCGCCTTCAACTTCTCGGCCATCGCCGCTTAGGCCCAGCGCCTCCACCTCAAAGGCCCGCTTCACGCCCAGCAGCAATTCGATTCTGCGCGTAGGATAAAATCCATCCCGTTACTTCCCCTCCATGCGCACCGGATTCTTCTATCAAACTCTTTGGCCGTCATACATGCAACCCAACCGCAGTTTCTAGGCTTATCGAGGCAGGTGAGCAGACGCTGGGCCAAGTGGCGGAATGGCGACTCCGAACGCGGCCCCGAGAGAAATTCTCTCGGGGCGCGGATCGGCTTTCCATCTCGCCGAGAGCAGCGTAGGCGTCCCAGGCGGGACGAACTTCGTCCAACTCAAATCTACGGATCGAAGGCTTTTTCCCTAGGGGTTATTCGCGACAATGGCGTCTTTGAAGGCGCTCGCGATAACTCCGTAGCCGGCATCTGTCGGATGGATCTCATCAGGCGCGGCACCATGTTTCTCAATTAAGAGCAGGCCGTTTCTTCCGTGAAAGGCTGAGTGGAGATCAACCAACACGGCCTTGCCGGGAAAGAGTTTCACTACATCTGCAGTGACTTGATTCATGGCGTCGATCAGCAGCCCGGCATTGGGGACCGGCAGTTTCGGATCATAAAGATTGCCGACAAAAACGCGAACGTCTCCAGAGGCGGTCAGGTTGGCCAGAATCGCATAAAGATTGCCGCCATAGGTGGCGAGCATGCCGGGAATGGCCGGGAAATCAATATCTCCGTAGGGTCCCAGTACCGACAGCGCGTCATTTCCGCCGACTGTTAGAGTAACGACTTTCCTGTAAGGCATTCCGGTGTTTTTGAAGAACCGGGGAACCTGCGGAACCTGATAGTTCAATACGTCGCTACTCCTGGCATTCGGAATGGCTCCGGCGCAGAAGAGCAGGTTGTTCAGGTTATCAATACTCCCGGATTGATAGAGTCGGAAGACGAATCCTTGAGTTACGGGTTTGGCACCGTAGCCAGCGGACAGGCTATCGCCCAAGGCAAGGTAGCGGGTGTTATTGTCAAACGACACCCACGGCTGGGCCGAGGCCTCGCGACACATAGTCAAGGCAATTAGACCGAATGCGCCTCCAAGAACGGCACTTCGAAGAATTCTGGTTTTCATGTTATTTCCTTTTCATTTCTCTGTCTCAAACTTCTCTAACTTCTCTTACACAGGGATAGCGGGGTCCGGGGGAACGAGGCCCGGCTTTCTGTTTCAAACAACTTCATCAAGGGCGATGCCGGGATTCGGCGCTGGAATTCAGCCCTTTATCAAGGGACGATGACGATGCGGGTGAATTTCCGGTCGAGGTTTTTCCCGGCGAAGTAGCCGAGAACTGCGACGCCAGAGGTGACGGCCCCGAAAACGGTGAGGGCGCCGCCTATTGAGTTGATATGCGCACCCGCGTTTCCGCCAAGTACCATCCCGCTGATAACGCCTATGGTGGTTCCCATATTGCGGCCCCATGTCCCATGAATTCGCTCGAGCTTTATCAGTACAATTGCATCGCGGGGGACCGCCGTAGAGCCCAGTGGGCCCTTTTCTTTGTGGGAGGATCTGATAACGTCAATCACCAGCGAATCTTCCCTGACGGTGACCGCTTCTCCGGCAATTTTCGCTCCGCTGCGGAGGGTGACTTCCACATGATGACCGGCTACGAGGGGAGCGATCTCCGCCCATTTCAGTTCCAACGGCTTCTTCTGCGCGAGCGCAAAAGTTGGGTTCAGGCACCATAAGAAGAGAAAGGCCACGGCCGACCGTCTTCTATTCCGAACCGGTGCCGCTTTGTTACCTGAAATAGACAGTGAACCGCTCCCACGGAGTTTCTTCCGAGGGGCGAACGCCCGAGTAAATACCGAATTTCTATTTGACATGGGAACTCATCTCCTGAATTTGTTTTTCGCCTGCCACCCGAGAGTAGAGTTTGCCGTCTGAAAAAGCCTTCGGAAAAGCTTCCCAAAGTCTGATTAAAGTGTGATGGACGCTGCGGAGCCTAGGAAACGCCGCTGGGCGAAACAGATGTGGGTATCGTGACCGGGCAGCAGTCCGCAATTTGGATGAACCCATCCTGGTCGACCAATCCGAGGTCGCCAGTGCTGAACCAACCGTCCCTCTCCGGGGTGGCTCCCGTGTTCATCAGGTTCGGGCCTCGGACCATAAGCACACCCTCGCGGTTCGGGCCAAGGGGAGCAAGCGTCTCTGGATCGGCGGCAATGACGGATATGCCGGGGAGTGGGAGTCCGACGCTTCCCTGTTTGTTGCCGGGTTGGCGTTCGCGCTCATTGGAGAAGCCTGGGGTGTTGAGGGCGATTAAAGGAGCGATTTCGGGGCAGCCATAACCTTCAAATAGAGGAATGCTGAACTTTTCGCGGAAGCCATTGGCGTGTCCATGAAGGAGGGAATCGACTAGCGAGAACGCTACGCGGAGGGACGAGAGATCTTCCTTGCGGCACTCTTGCACAAATCGACCGTACATCGCCCGGGTTGCCAGCAGCACGGTACCGCGATTCCGCGCGACCAGTATTCCGACCGCAGCGGCGGCGGAAGAATCGGAAGCATAAATGACTCCGCAACCGGAAAGCAGCGGGAACCAGAGGTTGAAGATAAGACCGGGCGAACCGTGGAATGGAAGCAAAGCGATCACCCGATCGGCGGCGTTCAAGGGGAAAACCTGGGCGAGCGCTTCGATATTCGAGAGGAGATTGTAGTGGGAGAGTGAGAAGCCCTTGAGCGTGTCTGTTCGAGAGAAGAATATGGTGGCCACTGAGTCCGGCGAACCCCTTTGAAGCCGGGCACCGGGCGGAAGCAAGCGGTACAGGAGGGAGGCCGACTGTTGAGGGCCCATTAGCGCCGCCATTTCAGGGTCCTCGATAAAAACGCTGGCACGGGGAGGTTCGATTCCAGTCCGGGCGAGAAAGACCCTGGAGGTGACGACGGTACCAATCCGGCTGAGTTCGAGTGCCGGGTACAAGGCACCGGAGTCAAGATTGACGGGGATTTTGCCGGCCATCGTAATGCCGACATTGGCGAGGGCGGCGGCTACCGATGGCGGCAGGAGAACGCCGATATTCGGACTGCAAGGAAGATCGCGAGCCCATCTGGCGATGGCCAGGCAGCGGAGCAAGGTCTGACCATAAGTAAGCGGCCGCTCCCCCGCATCGGCGATAGCGAAATGCGACCAATACTTTTGCGCGGTGCGGATGAAGCGGAGCGAAAGGAGATCGTTGGGGCCTTTGCGCGCGCAGGCTGCCTCCGAGGCCAGTTTCTGGACTTCGCTTCGTACCTGCGAAGCCGTGGAGTTCGGCGGCATGGGCTGTCCAAAAGAAACTGTAACCGGGTAATCCTGGCGCTTCGACCACTTTCCGAAGAATCTGCCGCCTTCGAAACTGAGTGGACGGCCCCAGAGGCCGTCCAGATGAACCGGGACGATGTTCGCTTCTAATCCGCCGGCGATGGCCTCCAGACCGCGTTTGAACGGGAGGAGATTTCCGGTCCGGGTGACGGAACCCTCGGCGAATATACAGACCAGACGGCCAAGCAGGAGTTCCGATCGGGCGGCCCGGATCGAGGCTTCTAGTGCTCGAGGCCCATCCGCGTCTAGGGGGACAACCTTCATCAAACGGAATAACGGATTGAGAAGTCCCAAATCATAATAGGGCTTCCAAACGATGAACCTGACCAGTCTGGGCAAGCAGGCACCGATCAGGAATCCATCAATGAGAGAAACATGATTGGCCACCAGTAACGCCGGCTTATCGAGGGGGACATTTCGGTCTCCCACCACGCGAATGCGCAACACAAGTCTCAAAACATTCCAGAGAACTAAGCGCAGTATGCGATGAAGCCAGGACTTAAAGTGTAACTTCATTTTCGGTAAAAAGTTTCAGCTTGGATGCCTGTCATCATATGCAAATTGGCGGCGGGAGAAGGCGCGTTTTTGTCCCTATAGACGGTGAGTGTGAAGCGCGGTTTGGGATTAGTGAAAAGCGATTAGTGAACGGGATATGCCGAGCGGCGAGTTAGAGCACTCGTGCAGCCCTACTCAATTGCCGCTTCACGAGCAGGTGAAGCTTCGCCACAACTACATTCGGCGCATTGCCGGCTAGTGGCGTATTGAGACTTGACGGTGAGTTCGGCGCGAATGCCGAGACGGGTATTGATGGTGGTATGAAGGAGCACTGCGACCAGGATGCCATTGATATTCTCATATTCTCGTACAAAGCGGACGCTTTTGATAAGCCGGGAGGGATTTTGACAAAGCGACCCGACTCCTGAACTGGCATGCCCGTCGAGGCATCGAGGCGGATCTCTCCTTTGAAGAGACCGACGCGCTTTTTCCTGGGCCGAAGCTGAAAAACATTGATGAGTTCAGAAGCGGCGAACGCCGAAGTGGGCTTCAGTCGGAACTCGTAGTTGAACTTATCGACGGCGACCGCACCGTTGTCATTCGCGTCCCTATCGGCAGCGAGATACCGTGCGATGATGTCTTTTTTAATGCCATTGTCGCCGGATGAGTCGAGACTTTGATAAGAGATCTTTCCGTTGCAGGAGATTCGCCGAATAGTTCGGAGGCGGCTCCAGCGGTTTAGGTTCGCGACACGCGCGTGGATGTCAACTTCCAACTCCATCCCACGCATAGCCGCCTGGCGCTTTCGGGAAATCTCGATGTGCCTGTTCACTACCTCCGATGCGGCGTCTGCCGACTGAGCGGGAGCAATTGCAGGTTCGGCCCGCGCGGGCATCAGCCCGGCGAAGACAAGGTAAATTAGAGGCTTCAGTATTCTCATTAAAAACCAATCCTAGCGCCGCCTGCCGTGACCTGTACTGCGGAAAGTATGATCAATTTCCGACGAATTTCTGTTGGGTGGCGCGAGGGGCGCATCCGGTTCCCGAATGCGGAAAGATAATCCTATTGGAGCTACGCAGCACGCGGATTCGATTCGTGTTGGCCTGAGCGAATCCACGATGAATGTATGATGCAGTTCAACTTAGACGCTTCCTCCGCAAACATTTGGAGGGTGATTGACCTGATATACTCTGAGCGCTAACTGCTATGCCACAGGTGGAGTACCAGAGTTACGAATTCGGTCCCTATCGCATCGACACCGGTGAGCGACTCCTCCACAAGGGCGATGAACTGATCGCATTACCGCCTAAGGCTGTGGAAACTTTGCTGGTGCTAATTGGGGCAGCCGGGCGAATGGTCGACAAGTCCGACCTGATGAAAACGGTATGGCCAGATACCTTCGTTGAAGAAGGAGCGTTGACGCGGAACGTTTCACTAATACGTAAGGCTTTGGGGGAGATGGGGGATGAGACAGGGTATATTGAGACGATTCCGAAGCGCGGTTACCGCTTTATAACTCCCGTCCGGACGGTCTCGATTGAGCCTGGGCGCGGGGCCGGGGTTGAACCGGAGAATGCGGCGGAGCTTGAAGTTTATGCCCACGCTCCGCCCATAACCAACCCGGTCCGAAGCACACCTCTGAAGGAGAGGCTTATCGCTGGAGCGCTGATGCTTTGCGTGCTCGCGGCTGGCGGGACTTACTTAACCTCAAGGCGTCAAGCGGTTCCCGACCCGCCGGTGAAAGTGCACGCGCGAACGCTCGCGGTTCTGCCATTCCGCAATGTTATGGACGATCCCGGGCAGGATTACTTCGCCGACGGAATGACGCACGCATTGATCACATGCCTGGCAAAAGTGGGAGACCTGCGAGTGATTTCGCTGGTGTCAGAAGCGGGAGGGCGACGGGAGTCAGAAGTTATCGATGCGATCGTTCGCGGCCAGTCGGTGAGCCGGTTACTCACCGGCACGGTCTTGCAATCGGGTGGGAGGATAAGGATCGACGCACAATTGATGGATCCGAAGACTCGGGCTGTAACGTGGGCAAACTCCTACGAGCGGGACGTGAAGGACGTGCTCGCGCTGGAGGCATCAGTGGCGGAAGCGATCACTACGGAAATTCAGGTTGTTGTGACAACCGAGGAGCGACTCAAGTTCCAGCAGGGCCGGAAGGTGAGCCCGGCTGCGCTTGATGCGTATTTGCGAGGCCGATATTTGTGGAACCGGCGAACGGAAAAGTCGCTGCGCCGAGCGGTGCAATACTTTCAGCAGGCGATAGCGGCCGAACCGGGATACGCGTCGGCGTATAGCGGGTTAGCAGACTCTTACTCGTTGCTGGGGTCGATCGGGTTTGATGGAATGCCTCCGAAAGTAGCGATGCCGCTGGCTAAAGCGGCAGCACTGAAGGCAATCGAATTAGATCCCGCCCTGGGCGAAGGGCATGCTTCACTGGGGTATGTAAAGCTCTCCTATGACTGGGATTTAAATGGGGCGGCCCACGAGTTTTCCCAAGCCCTTGCGCTGGAGCCCACCTCGGCGACGGCGCATCACTGGTATAGCCATTACTACATGGCGGCGGGAGACCTTACGAAAGCAACGGAGCAAATGCAGTTGGCGGCCCGGTTGGAGCCACTTTCGCCGAGCATCAATCTAGGCATTGGCTGGTGTTACTACTATTCGAAAGAATATGACAAGGCGGTTGAACAATACCGTTCCGTAACCGAGATGGACCCGGGATACCCGATGGCCCACCAAACGCTCGGGATGGCCTACCAGCAGCGGGAAATGTACCCTGAAGCGATCAACGCTTTCCGGCGAGCAGTGGCGCTATCAGAAAATAGCCCGACTACAATTTCGGGTTTGGCGAGTGCGTATGCAGCGGCCGGGAAGGAAGCGGAAGCGAGACGGGAACTGCTATTGCTGGAACAATTGGCTGGCCAGCGGTACGTCCCCGCATTTTATTTCGCCACGATACACCAGTCGCTAGGAGATACCGCGAAGATGTTTGAATTTGGATGGAAGGCGTTAGGCGAACAGTCCGATTATCTCATTTATCTGCATATCGAACCGCGCGTTGGCAAACTTGCGGGTAACTCTGAATTCATGCGGATTCTGGGGCAGTTGCATCGATGAACGGGGGGTACAGCTTTACAGCCGCTTGTATGACGGCACTTATAAGTGCGGTCGTTTGTCCGGCCGCGCGGTGTACAACCGTACTCGATACGCGAGTGCTGGACGAGTACAAGTTATATGTGAAGGGCGTGGAAGAATCGATGGCAATGCGGTTCGCCGGCGAACTCTCGTGGATTCCGGAATCGGCCCGCGGGGGAGCGATGTCCGAATTGCGGGCCGGCCGGTCCGTACGCTCTAATGTGAGTAAGGAGTCGGTAAATCGCGGGCTTGCGAGCCGGAACGGGACGGTAATCAACTGGATCGGCGCGATTCGGATCCCAAGAGCGCGGGTGGCGGAATTACGGAATATTTTAGAGGATTATGGCCGTCACGAAATCATCTACCAGCCGTTGATTTTCAATTCCAGGGCGAAGCGGCTTGAGGCGGGGGCGGGAGCCTCCTACGATGTTACGTTTGGTCTCCAAAATACCTACAAGGGCGTATCGTTGTTTCCGCAACACTATGCGTTCGAGGTGAGGAGCCGGACGGATTACGCCGAAAGCGGCGATGCGGCGAACCGCGTCTTGACGGTACATTCCCGGTCGTCCGAGATCCGGGAATCTGACAGCGGCACGCCGGGGCAAAACGATTTTCTCGCCCCGCATCACGATCATGGAATTCTTTGGGCCTTGAATACTTATTGGCGGGCGCGGCAGACGGGTCCGGATGTGTATCTGGAATTCGAGACGGTGACGCTCGCGCGATCGGTACAGGAATTCTCATGTAAGATCGGCCTTATTCCTATCCCGAAGGCGATAGTTTCTAATGTAATGGATGCGCTGCCGAAAGAGTCATTGGATTTGATGTTAACCCGGACGCGAGTTGAGTTGGAGCGGAGGCGGTAGGTTGCGACCGCTCAACAGGGGCATTGAAATGGGGCAGGTCGCAGTCTCGCTAGAAGGTGTCTCCAACATGCAACACTCGCATCTCGAAGCGCTGCTGTTCAGGCAACCACTTGAAATAGTAAATGGGAGCTTCTGAGTTGCCAACCACATGCTTGGCCGTCTGCAATGCCAGGGACGTCTCATTATCGTGCGTAACGATCGGGTTCGGGCCCTTGGCGCGAACCCGAAACTGCCTGGTGGCAGCTTCGTAATTCGCATAGCTATAGCAATGGCCAATACAGGCCCGATCCACAATGTGCCCGTATCCAAAGGCTCTGGCTGAATCGCGCTCAAACGGCGCCACCACTCGCAGGCCA
>JBKJUN010000408.1:0-3176 GCA_046590555.1 Bryobacter sp.
TCCAGGTCCCTACCGGCTGTCAGGATTATTACCCCGCCATGTACGGCCGTGTCAGCGCCGTAGAACTCGGCTGCGACGGCATCGTCCGCAAAGAAATCCCACTCGACCACGACGAACTCGTCAGCCGCGGCATCCTCGTCTATACCGGCAAGCCCCGCAATTCCGGCATCAACAACTGGGAAGTGACCAAGTCCTACATCGACGGCGACAAAACCGTCCGCCGCAACTTCGAAAAGATCTCTGCCATCTCCAGCGCCATGCGCGTGGCACTGGAGAAAGCCGACTGGAATGAAGCCGGCCGCCTCCTCCGCGAAGAATGGTCCTTCCGCCGCAAGAACGCCCCCACCATATCAACAGACCTCATTGACGCCCTAGCTGAAAAAACCCGCAAAGCCGGGGCCAAAGGCTTCAAGGTTTGTGGTGCCGGCGGCGGCGGTTGCTGCTTCGTTCTGGTCGACAAAGGTGCCAAGCCCAAAGTCAGCGAAGTTATCAAATCCCTCGGTGCCCAGGTACTCGATTTCAAAGTCGCCCCAGAAGGCGTAAAGGTCAAAGTGAGTGCCTAAGCTCGGCCACACCGGTCTGGCTCTACGCGTCGGGATCTTCGCGATCACCGGCATCTTAACGCTGCAACTCGTCTCGGCGTTGCTGGCCTGGTCTGGCCTCCTGGTGCAAGCCGCCATGGCCGTCTTCGCCTCAGCCGCTGTCGCCAACGCTTTGTCCCTCCGCATCTTTGAGCGCGGCGGCCTCAGCGACGTCGGCCTTGGCTGGCAAAAGAGCACCCACCGCAACCTCCTCTATGGCCTCGCTGGCGGCATCTTAAGCGCCCTAGCCGTTACCGGCATCCCCGTCCTCTTAGGCCTCGCGACCGTCACCACAGACCCCACCCGCTCCTTCTCCCTCCCCAGCTTCATCTTCGTCCTGGCGGTGATGGTCTTCGGCGCTGTCGGCGAAGAACTGCTCTTTCACGGCTACGCCTTCCAGCTTCTGATGCGCAAGCTCGGCGCATTCCAGACCCTCCTCCCCGTCGGTGTCCTCTTCGCCGTAGCCCATGCCAACAACCTCAGCTCCGGCTATCTCTCGGCCTTCAACACCTTCCTCTGGGGAACGTTCCTCGGGCTCTGTTTCCTCCGCTCGGGCGACCTCTGGCTGCCGATCGGAGTACACTTGGGGTGGAACTGGGCGTTACCCTTATTGGGCGCGAACGTCAGTGGATTCAAGATGGGCACCACGGGATTGATCCTCAACTGGAACATCGGTCCGCTCTGGAGTGGCGGCGAATACGGCCCCGAAGCCGGCCTGCTCACTACTCTTGTGCTCCCCGCCCTCGGCTGGTGTCTCTACAAGGCACCCATCGAAACCACAATGCCCCAACTCTTTGAAACGGAAGAGGACTAAACCATGCGTTACTCAATCCTCCTGTTAATCCCCGCGCTAGCCTTCAGCGCCAACGAAAAACTCACCCCCGAGCAACGCATCGAGCTAATCCGCGGCCTCTCCAGCGAATACGCCACCGTCAAGCTGATGCTGCCCCGCTCGAAGTCCGCTCTTGAATACGAAATCGGCGGCAAGTTCAACCGCGACAAGTGGGACGAAGCCGCCAAAGAACGTGGCCCCGCCGCCCGACCGGGCGATCTAATCCAGATCACCAACGTCGAAATCGACGACAAGCAAATCACTCTCCAGATCAACGGTGGCCTCAAGTCCGGCCGTAAATGGTACGACGGCGTCTCCGTCGGCACTGGCACGCGCGGGGTCCCTGTTGGCAACGCCTCCGGTACCCCCACCCTCGGCACGGCGATTGTTGTGAAATTCCCCACCGGCGTCCCCCCGGTCGACGCCCCCGAGATGAAGAAGCTGCTCAAGTCGCTCTTTGATTTTGAGAAGCGCACCTCCACCGAATCCTATGTCGATTCGCTCCCGCCCGAGATCAAGGCCGCCGTCAAAGAGAACCGCGTCATCGAAGGTATGGATAAAGATCAGGTCATCCTCGCTATGGGCAAGCCGCGCTTGAAGAGCCGCGAAACCAACGACGGCGTCGAGACCGAAGACTGGGTCTACGGCAACGCGCCCGGCAAGATCACCTTCCTCACTTTTCAATCGAGCAAGGTCACCAAAATCCGCGAAAGCTTCGCCGGATTGGGCGGCCAGACCGTGCAAGGCCCCCGGCCCGTCACTCCTTAGCTATCCTAGTAGGGCACCCCCTAACTCTGAAGGAGAAATTTTCCCTGTGGCAATTAAAGTAGCGATCAACGGCTTTGGCCGTATTGGACGCAATGTATTTCGCGCGGCGCTTGGCAACCCCAACATCGAAATCGTCGCGACCAACGACCTCACCAACAACAAGACTCTGGCCCACCTGCTGAAGTACGACTCGATCCTCGGCGGCATCGGCCAGGAAGTCACCCACGATGAGGACAGCATCACGGTAGGCGGAAAGCGCATCCGTGTATTCGCAATCAAAGACCCCGCGCAGATCGACTGGTCCAGCACCGGCGCTGAAGTCGTCGTCGAATCCACTGGCCGCTTCACTGATCGTGCAGACGCGGCCAAGCACCTCCAGGGCACCGTCAAGAAGGTCATCATCTCGGCTCCGGCCAAGAACGAAGATCTGACGATCGTCCTCGGCGTAAACAATGAGATGTATGACGCCTCGAAGCACCACGTGGTATCGAACGCAAGCTGCACCACTAACTGCCTCGGCCCGGTAGCGAAGGTCCTGATGGACAACTTCGGCATCCTCAAGGGCAGTATGACGACGATCCACAGCTACACCAACGATCAGGTGATCCTGGACTTCCCGCACGCCGACCTGCGCCGCTCCCGCGCCGCCGCAATCAACATGATCCCGACCTCGACCGGTGCCGCCAAAGCCATCGGCCTGGTACTGCCAACCCTCAAGGGCAAGCTCGACGGTTATGCGATGCGAGTCCCGACCCCGAATGTATCGGTAGACGACTGCGTGGCATTGACCGAGAAGAATACGACCACTGCCGAAGTGAACGCAGTGTTGAAGGCTGCTGCCGAAGGTCCTCTCAAGGGCATTTTGGCCTACACCGAAGACGAAGTAGTATCGAGCGACATGCAAGGCAACCCGAACTCAAGCATCATCGATGCGGGCCTGACCAAGGTCCTCGACGGCAACATGGTGAAGGTTGTGAGCTGGTACGACAACGAGT
>JBKJUN010000473.1:0-6516 GCA_046590555.1 Bryobacter sp.
GGTCATCGATCTATCCGGGGCATTTCGACTGCGCACAGCCGAAAACTACGGCCGTTGGTATAAGGAAACCCACACTGCACCCGATCTGCTGAACGAAGCCGCCTATGGCCTGCCCGAGTTCTACCGCAACACCATCAAGCACGCCCGTTTGATTTCCAATCCCGGCTGCTATCCAACGGCTGCCAACCTCGCTATCCGTCCTCTAGTCAGCGCCGGAGTGATTAACCTCGAAGCCGGAATCATTTGCGACGCTAAAAGCGGCGTCTCCGGTGCTGGCCGTAAGCCCAGCATGAAGACCTCCTTTTGTGAAGTCACCGGGAACTTCTCAGCCTACTCGCTTCTCGATCACCGCCACATACCTGAGGTGCTGCAGAATTCGAATCTTGAAGAAACCCAGTTCAGCTTCACCGCCCAGTTGATCCCGATCGACCGAGGAATTCTCGAAACGATCTACTTCCGCCGCGCCACTCCCGAATTCACAGCCGATCATATTTATCAGATCTATCAGGAAGCCTACGCAAACGAGCCCTTCGTCCGTGTTCACACCCCAGGCAAAGTGCCGGATCTTCATTCCGTGCGCCACACCAATTTCTGCGACATCGGTTTCTCGCAGAAGCCAGACGGCCGTACTGTCGTCGTGGCCGCCATTGACAATCTGGTCAAAGGCGCTGCGGGCCAGGCCGTTCAGAACATGAACCTCATCTTGGGCTTCCCCGAGGGCGAAGGCCTGTGAAAGTCCTGGTCAAACTCGGCGGCACACTTCTTGACGACCCCCAGTCGCGCCAGGGTCTCGCAACTCAACTGGCCACTCTGCACAAAACGAACCCAGTTACTGCCGTCGTTCACGGTGGCGGCAAGCAGATGACCCGCTTCCTAGAAGAGCGCGGTGTTCCAAGCAACTTCGTCGACGGTCTTCGTGTCTCGAGCCCCGATGTGATCGATGCCGTGCTCAAGGTCTTTGCCGGTACAGTCAATCACGAACTGGTAGCTGCCCTCGTCGCCGTGGGGCTGGACGCCGTTGGTCTTACCGGAATCGACTGCGCACTCACCGAGTGCGAGATCGTCAACCCGGCTCTAGGCCAGGTCGGCCGCCCGATTAAGGCAAACACACGCATTCTGGACACCCTTTGCGGCAGCAACTTCCTCCCCGTCATCGCCTGTGTCGGTGGTGACCGCTCTGGCAAGGTCTACAACGTCAATGCAGACCAGATGGCCACCAGCCTCGCCGCAGCATGGCGAGCAGACCGTCTCCTATTCCTCACCGACGTAGAAGGCGTGCGCGGAGCCGACGGCCAGCGCATCCCAATCCTGCGCCCGGCCGATGCCCAGAATCTGATCGATACCGGAGTCGCCCACAGCGGCATGCTGGCCAAACTCCGTGCCGCTCAATTTGCGCTCGAAAACGGAGTTGGCGAAGTTCGCATTGTTCACGGAGCCACACCCGATGTTTTGGCCCGTGTCCAGTCAGGAGAAGCCCTTGGAACAGCCTTCCTCCTCTAAGACCGTTCGGAAGGCCGCAATGGCCGACATACCGTCAATTCTTGCAATGATTAACGGATATGCAGCGAATGGAATCATGCTTTCCAGGACTGAGTTTGAATTATCCGAGTTTATTCGCGATTTTACAGTCATTTATGACAATGATCGCTTAATTGGTTGTGCCGCTTTACACTTTTATGGTCCTACTATCGCAGAACTACGCTCTCTCGCGGTAGATCCAGCCGCTACGGGAACTGGGGCCGGTCGTCTTCTCATGGAAGCAATTGACGAGGAGGCAAATGCCTTCGGCTTACATTCGCTTTTCGCCTTCACCTACGTCCCTGACTTCTTTGCAAAAATGGGCTATTCCCTTGTAGACCGTAATGAACTACCCCTAAAAGCTTGGAAGGACTGCCTCCGTTGCCCCAAGTTCCAAGCCTGCGATGAGATCGCAGTACTTAAGCACCTCCGCCCCCCTACCGAAGCTAAACGCCCCAACGAGCCATTCCACATTTTTAGTGTTGATTCAACTTATGGAGTGGCCTTTCAACAATTCACCTTACCCCGACCCTCAGGTCACTAGATCTAAAAAAATAGCAACGTCTAATAATTAAACTGAGAGTTTTCTCTTGCTGTGAGTACTAGAACTAGTATAATCGGGTTGATTATAAGGCCTATTCTACTGGCCAACAGCCCTTAAACAGGAGACCGTTGCTATGCGGGCGCAAACTATTGACATTTTAGAATCTTCCGGAAGAATCCTTTGCTGCACTATCTTTAAGCCGTGCGGCAAGAAACTCCTCTCCAAGGGCCACATCCTGAATGAAGAGGACGTTCGTCTCCTCAAAACAGAAGGAATGTCCGAAGTCTGGGTTACCCAGCTCGAAGAAGGGGAAGTTTCAGAAGACGATGCAGTGCTGACTGTTGGCCGTGAAGTCGGCTGCGGCTGTATCGAACTGCGTCCGGCCCCCGGTGGCCGAGTGAATATCTTCGCTACAGAAGACTGCTGCGTTCTGGTTGACGACGAATTGCTCAAGCAGATCAACTGCACTGCCAGCGTCGTTATCGCAACGATGCCCAACTTCAGCTACGCTCGCGCCAATCAGCGCATCGCCACCATCAAGAGCACCCCATTCGCGGTTGCCCAAACACAGCTTGAGGCCATCACCAACATTCTCAAAGAACGCGGTGCCATTCTCCAGGCCCGCCCGATTCGCAAGCCCACAGTAGGCGTGCTTTACTCAGACCCGATCAACGGCGAGCGCGGTCGTATGCTTTTTGAAGGGATTGTCCGTCAGCGCCTCGAGCGATATGGCACTAGCAGCACCTATGCTCTGGCTTGCCTTGAAGACGAAGAAGAAGTCACCCGCGGCCTTCACCATCTGGTTCGAACCAAACCAACGATGATTCTGGTTGCTTCCACCACGGCCCCGGCCGGCCCCGAAGACGTCATCGGGCGCGCGCTCGTTCGTCTGGGCAGCCACATGGAGCGCTTCCTCGCTCCTGTAGAGCCCGGCAACCTGTTGTTGCTGGCCTACAAAAACGACATTCCGATCATTTCCGCGCCAGGCTGCCATCGTTCGGCCAAACAGAACGTTGTCGACCTTCTCATCCCACCAGCCCTTGCGAAATATCGCATCTCCGGCTGGGAGGTGGCCTGTCTTGGACACGGCGGTCTGCTTGGTTAGAGACCCCTCCTTAATCTAACCAAGCCGCTGCCGGAGAAACTTGGCTCCCTCCCAGGCAATATCTGCCGGGGAGGGGGCCAAATCTCGCCAAATGCACGCTGCTGCGGCAATCTCTTTGATGTTAAAACCAAAGCTCTCAATCACACACCAGCCGTCATAGCCTGCGGCATCCAGCCCCGCAAACAAACCATCCCAATCCACATGACCGCTGCCCGGTGCACCGCGGTCGTTTTCGCAGGTATGCACGTGAAACAGTGACTTGCCCAGACTCGCTGCTGCCGGGCCGATCTTCTGTTCTTCGATGTTGGCGTGGAAGCTGTCGTACAGTATTCCCACTTGAGGTGACCCAACGGCATTGACCAAAGCGAGTGCGTCTTTGGCTGTGTTCAGAAAGTAGGTCTCAAAGCGATTCAGCGGCTCGATCGCCATTCGGACATTTGCGGCCGCAAAGTAAGGAGCGAGCTCCTGAAGACTTGAAACCACTTGCTGCCATTCGCCGGTAGTGCGGCGGCGTCCGGGGAGGTAGCCGACCGGGGTACAGAAGGGGCCAACCAAAGTATCTGCGCCAATCGAGGCGGCAGCATCGCAGGCCTGTTTGAGGAAGTCTTTGGCTTTGTTCGGATTATCTCCCGCCAGCGACAGATCGCCAGTAAATGCGGTGCAGAGAATCAGTTCGAGCCCATTTTCAGCGGCTGTACCTCGAATCTCCTGGGCCGGAAAATTGTCAAAATCAAAGCGGGCAACTTCGACACCATCAAAGCCATGGGCCTTGATTTCGGGAAAGAGTGCGAGGTGTTGTGTTTCGAATCTTGCTGTCCAGATGAGGGTGTTGACACCGAGCTTCATACTAGCGATTACCACCCGTAACCAGTGAACTGGTAATCTGAGGGCCCTTGTTCGACTTGATGCGAAGCAGGATCGCCTCAGGCGCTGCGTAAATAGTCTGCTGCGGGCTGCGGGTTTCAATCGTGCCGCCGATATAGATCACCTGTTCGAGTGCTTCGCTGTCGGGCAGGGCTGCCAGAGTGAAGCCGCGCTTGGTCTCGTCTTCGTTTAGAAGAACACCGTTGAGGCCCACGTCCAGTACGCGCACCGAAGGCGGCAGGTTCATCACCTGCACCGGCACTCGGCCTTCAAAGCCATTGTTGCGAGTAATGCTAAGGTTTACCTCGGCCGTGCTGCCCGCTTCGAGTTCGACCACCTTGGTAATCGCGGTCATGGTGATGTCGGCTTGTGGCATCACCGAGACGAGCTTGAGATTGTCTTCCTGATTGGTATAACGCACCTTGTCGGCGTAGCGGCCGGTCACCTGAATGGGAAAGGCTTTTGAGTGGGGTTTGCCATCACTCTTGAGCAGCACAGTCGCAAAGATCTGCCCTGGAGGGATCACAGTGGGGGTTGCGGTGATGCCAGGAGGCAGGCCATCAAAATTGACCGAGATCGGCCCGTCAAACCCATCCATGCGGAAGGCCTGCATGGTGACCGGAATGGCTCCGCCGAGCGGCACCGTCGGGTTGCGAGGAGTCATCGAGAGGCGGAAGTCAGGCTCGGAGTGGCGCGCGGTTAGGCGGTATGCCTGAGGCTTGGCGAGCTTCCCTCGAACATCGCGCAGCACCAGCTGATACTCGCCATCGGCTGGCGCTGTGAAATGAAGCAGCGAGTCTTTACCGTAACCCGGGCCACCGTCATCATTGCGGAAGTAGAGGCGCAGAAGCGGGAGACCGTTGGAAGTAAACTTCGCACCGGCCGGGAAAATTTGCGCCTTGTAGATACTCTTGTCGATGGCGTGAGCTTCGGCGGTAGTGTCCAGGTATGTGATGCGCTGGCCGTTGAAGTTTTCAAAGATCATGTCATCGTCAGGGCCGCGGGGCATGGCATTGATCTTGATTACTTCAACGCCAATCATGGCGTAATCGCCCACCTTGAGGGCGTTCCATGAATTGATACGGATGCCTCGGGTGGCGCTGTCGTGATCGCGCAAGGTAGTCGTGGTTTCCCAGACGGGCCGGACAACCGCGCGCTCGATTGACTTGCCCTGTATGTCGAGCACTTCAAGGAAGGAGTCGACGTCGCTGCCGGCGCGGCGGGCGTCGATCTCGAAGACCAATTCTTCGCCGCGTCGCGCGTTGAACTTGTAGCGGGCAGTGTCTGTCAGCTTGCCGTTGACGGTGAGCGGAAAGCTGAGTTTGTCAACTCCTTCGGCCTCAGGATGCGGGCCGAGTTCGAGGCGCACATCATTGAATGCTTTGCCTGGGCGTAGCATCAAAGCGAAGGCGTCACTTTCACTTGCTTCGCCTTTGACGGCGAGCTTTGCCTCTGAGATATTGATACCTTCAAGCGTTACGTTTGCCGTCTTGCCCCTCTGAACACCGAGCGGATAGACACCGGTGATGACGGTGAAGTCACCGGCCTTGAGTCGATAAAAGTGACTGGCGCGGCCACTCTGCTGGAAGTCACTGATCTGAATATAGTAGGTGCCTTCTTTGTCGAAGCGGTGGGCGAAGAGGCGAACGCTTTCGCCGCCATCCTGACCGAATTCGGCGGCGATACTTTGGTCTTCGCGCAGGATACGCACAATCGGCTGCAGTGAGCTACCAAGCATGGTTGCGCCGTTCTCGAAGACCACCTGTCGGCCTGCACGCACTTTGATCTTGTAGGTATCTACGTCGCCGTTGCGGCTGATGGCACCCGTGAAGATGGCGGGCAGGTAAACTTCGGGCGCATTGTCGACAGTGTCATTTGGCTCCATATCGGCGGCCTCACCGAAGAAAGGCTCGACCAGGAATGTACCCACGGGGCTTGTACCGAGTGGCGTAAGAATGCGAAAGTTGACCGGGCCGATTTTCGCTTCGGTTGAGATGTCGATCTCGACGGTGACCTGATTGCGCGCCGGAATCTGGCCGAGCTCAATTGAGGACGCGCCGCCATTCGCACCAAGGCGAACCTCAGCCTGATCCGGTAGCTCCTTGATCCGCAGGATCTTGCCAGTGATGCCCTTCTCGCTGAAGTAGATGGCAGAGGCCTTGGCAAGGTTGAAGCCTTCAACTTCCATCTCCACTGTCATGCCACGGGCTATGCCAAGAGGCGAGACGCGGGCGATGGTGGGAGGCGTCGTGCGCTGTGCCTGGCCCATTAAGAAGCCGACGCTTAGGATTGCGATTGAGATCAGTTGCTTCATGGTTTCACCTCAGTGATTAAGAGACTTCCGTTCATGCGGCCGAGCGCTACGCGCGAGCCATCGGGTGAGTATTCAACGGCGTAAGCCCAGTCGGGCTGGCCGCCCAGCATCTTGAGTTCGCTCAAGTCTGAAGCGCGAAAGAGTTTCAGACTGCGGTCTGCAGAGCTGGAG
>JBKJUN010000479.1:0-14761 GCA_046590555.1 Bryobacter sp.
GGCCTCCACGACAACGTCCGCAAGGCCTGTGACTATCTCCTTCGCATCCCTATGAGCGGCCCCATCCCCAGCCTCAACGTCAGTGTTGCCGCGGGCATCGTCATGTTCGACTGGAAGCGCCAGCGAGGCATCTCCGAATGAGATTCACCCTGGGCCTCATCTTGACGGCCACTCTTTTCGCCCACAATCCCGTCCGAGCCCGCAAGGCCATGGTCGTCTCTCAGGAACCCATCGCCACCGACGTCGGCGTCCAGATCCTCAAGAAAGGTGGCAACGCCTACGACGCCGCTGTTGCCGTCGGCTTCGCTCTCGCCGTCACCTACCCAAGCGCAGGCAACATCGGCGGCGGCGGCTTCGCTCTCATACGCACAGCCAGCGGCGACACCAACTTTATCGACTTCCGCGAAAAAGCTCCCGGCAAAGCCAGCCGCGACATGTACCTCGATGCCCAGGGCAAGCCCACCCGTGACAGCATCATCGGCTGGCGCGCCAGCGGCGTCCCAGGCACTGTCAGAGGCCTAGCCCTCCTGCACAAAAAATACGGCCGTCTTAAATGGCGCGACGTTGTCATGTCCAGCGTCAAGCTCGCAAAAAACGGCTTTGAAGTCTCCTACGCAATTGCCCGCGGCCTCCGCAGCGCAGAACGCAACATGGGGCAATTCCCCGAATCCAAACGCATCTACCTAAAGAACGGCACCTACTACGAAGCAGGCGAAACTCTCCGCCTCCCAGAGCTAGCCAAGACCCTCGAACGCATCGCCAAACGTGGCCCCGACGATTTCTACCAGGGCCAGACAGCCAAGATCCTCGCAGCCGAAATGGCAAAATACGGCGGCCTCATCACAGAAGAAGACCTCCACGCCTACCAGCCCGTCGAGCGCAAACCTCTCCTCGGCAACTACCGTGGTCACGACATCATCGCCGCCCCTCCGCCCTCCTCCGGCGGTATCGGAATGCTCCAGATGATGGGCATGCTAGACCGTCTCGATTACTCCAAAGCCGGTATGGGCAGCGCCCGTCACGCCCACGCTTTAGCTGAAGTCATGCGCCGCTTCTACGCCGATCGAAGCCAATTCCTCGGCGATCCCGATTTCGTCAAAATACCTGTTTCCGCCCTGCTCGCCCCAACCTACATCGCCGGCCGGGTCAATTCGATTTCGATGGATAAGGCAACAAACTCCAAAGACCTAACCCACGGCCCAGTACCCCCGGCGGAAAGCACCGAAACCACCCACCTGTCGATCGTCGACGAAAAAGGCAACGCCGTCTCACTTACCTATACCCTCAACGGCGGCTACGGCAGCGGCGTCACCGTCCCCGGCCTCGGCTTCCTCTTGAATAACGAAATGGATGATTTCTCCGCCAAACCCGGCACAGCCAACATGTTCGGTGCCGTAGGCGGCGAAGCCAATGCCATCGCCCCCGGCAAGCGCATGCTCTCCAGCATGACGCCCACCATCGTCACCAAAGACGGCAAGCTCCTCCTTGTGATTGGTGCCCCCGGCGGCACCCGTATCATTACCGGTGTAATGCAAGCCATCCTCCACGTCCTCGACTTCAAACTCAACATGCAGGATGCCATCGACGCTCCTCGCCTCCACCACCAATGGCTTCCCGACAAGCTATACCTAGAACGCGGCTGGAGCCCCGACACAGTCGAAATTCTCAAGCGCCTCGGCCACAATGTCGAAACCAACACCCCCAGCGTCTCAAACGTACATGGCATCCTAGTGGAAGACCGCTGGCTCCAGGGCGCGCCCGACGGGCGCACCAATGGCAAAGCCGCCGGCTACTGAGCAACATTCATGGATCACGTTCTCTCCACTCATATCTGCATTCAACATCGCCTCACCTCCGTCTGGCTAGACCGCATCTGGGCAGCCGGCATTCCCCAGGTAGAAATCTTCTGTGCCCGCCAGCACCTCGACTACCGCAACAAAGCCCAGATCAACGAACTCGGCCACTGGTTTCGCGATTCCCAACTCAAACTCCACTCGCTCCACATGCCCATGTTTAGCGACGACCAATGGGGCAAGAGCAGCCCCCACGCAACCCTCACCCTCACCGAACTCAGCAAGCCCAAGCGTCAGGAAATGGTCGACGAAATCAAGCGCGCTCTCGAAGTAGCCGAGGTCATCCCCTGCAAATTCGCCATACAGCATCTCGGCGTCGGCGGCGAAACCTTCGACCTCGCCAAGTGGGATGCCGCCTTCACCGCCCTCGAAGAGCTAAACCTCTTCGCCCGCAGCCGTGGTGTCGAAATCCTCCTCGAAAACATCCCCAATTCCTTCTCCAGCGGTGAGCGCCTGATGGGCTTCATCGAAATGACCCACCTCAAAAACGGCTTCTGTTTCGATACTGGCCACGCCCACATCATGTCGGGTATCGAAAACGAGTGGTCCATCATGAAAGACCGGGTCAAGTCCACCCACGTCCACGACAATGACGGCAAGAACGACAACCATCGCTTTCCCTTCATGTCTACCGACGGTACTGTGAATTGGCGCAAAATCATGAACCTCCTACGCCAGCACGAAGACCAATACCCGCTGCTGCTGGAGCTACGCGAAGTACCCGAAATCCCCAAGGCCATTGATGCCGCCGCCGAAGTCTTCCGGCGCCTCGAAGACCTCCAACCCTGGAACGAAGAAGATAGAGAACCCAGATGAGTGAATTTCCCCGTATTTCCATCGCAACCATTGGCCAATACGATGGCCAGATTGTGCGCCTCTCCGGTTGGTTGTACAACCTCCGCCGCAGCGGCAAGATTGCCTTCCCCATCCTCCGTGATGGCACCGGTTTTTTGCAGTGTGTCGCCGTAAAAGCAGAACTGCCTGAAGACCTCTTCGAGGCTATTCGCGGCCTCACACAAGAATCCTCCCTAACCATCGTCGGCAAAGTCAGAGCCGAAAGCCGCGCTCCAGGCGGCTTTGAACTCGATGTCCAGCAACTGACGATTCACCAGCTCGTCACCGAAGAAGATCCCTACCCGATCACCCCAAAAGAACACGGTATCGACTTCCTGATGGACCGTCGACACCTCTGGCTCCGCTCCAAGCGCCAGTTCGCCATTGCCCGTATCCGTCACGAAGTCATCAGTGCCGTCCGCGACTTCTTCGACAACAATGGCTTCCTCCTCGTCGACACCCCGATCTTCACGCCCGCCGCGTGCGAAGGCACCTCAACTCTCTTTGAAGTCGACTACTTCGAAGACGAGAAGGTTTATCTCACCCAAAGCGGTCAGCTCTACAACGAAGCCAACGCGATGGCCTTCGGCAAAGTCTATTGCTTCGGTCCCACCTTCCGTGCCGAAAAATCAAAGACCCGCCGCCACCTCACCGAGTTCTGGATGGTCGAGCCCGAGATGGCCTACGCCACCCTCGATGACGTAAAGGTCCTCGCCGAAGGTCTCGTCTGTTCGATTGTCGATCGTGTCCTCACCCGCCGCCAGGAAGAACTCAAAATCCTCGAGCGCGACGTCTCCAAGCTCGAAAGCATCAAAGGCCCCTTTCCGCGCATGAGCTATGACGAAGCCGTCAAAGTCCTCCAGGCCAAAGGCAGCGAAATCCAGTGGGGCGCAGACTTCGGCAACACCGACGAAACCCTCCTCACTGAAGAACTCGATCGCCCCGTTCTCGTCGACAAATACCCAACCGAGATCAAGGCCTTCTACTTCCAGCCCGACGATCTGCGGCCAGAACTCGCCTTGGGCGTCGATGTCATCGCACCCGAAGGCTACGGCGAGATCATCGGCGGCGGCCAGCGCATCCACGATCTCAACCTCCTCCTCAAGCGTCTTGAAGAACACAAGCTCCCAAAAGAAGCCTTCGATTGGTATCTCGACCTGCGCAAGTTTGGCAGCGTCCCGCACGCCGGCTTCGGCATGGGCATCGAGCGCACCGTCAGTTGGATGTGTGGCCTCGACCACTTGCGTGAAGCCATCGCTTACCCGCGCATGCTCTACAGGACCCGCCCCTAATGAGTATTCAAAAACTGGCTGTCATCGGCGCACCAATGGATCTTGGCGCTGGCCGGCGCGGAGTTGACATGGGCCCGTCCGCCGTCCGTGCCGCCGGCCTCCACGCTCGTCTCGGCGCTCTCGGCTACGACGTCGAAGACCTCGGCAACATCGACGTCGTGCAGCCCGAAGCGATTCACCCCAAACCTTCCTCGGCCCGCTTCCTCAGCGAAATTGCCACCAGTTGTGTCCGTCTTGCCCGTATGGTCGAAAAGGCTGCCGGCGACGGTAAATTCCCCATCGTCCTCGGTGGCGATCATTCCATCGCTGCAGGCACCATCGCCGGCATGGCCAGGCATTACCGCAAGAGCAAAAAGAAAATCGGGCTGATTTGGATCGATGCTCATGCCGACATGAACACCCCAGCCACCAGCCCTTCCGGAAACGTTCACGGAATGCCGCTAGCTGCCACTCTCGGCATGGGCCCCCGCGAGCTCACTCACATCGCAGGCTTCTCGCCCAAGGTACACCCGTCAAACACAGTCCTCATCGGCATTCGCGATGTCGACGACGAAGAGAGCGGCAATGTCACCTCCAGTGGCGTCCATGCCTTCACCATGCGCGACGTCGACGAGCTAGGCATGCGCACCGTAATGGCCCGCGCTATCGAAGCCGCAAGCCATGGCACCGCAGGCATCCATCTTTCTTTCGACATGGATAGTGTCGATCCCGATGATGCCCCAGGTGTCGGAACTCCAGTACGCGGTGGCCTCACCTACCGCGAAGCCCACCTTGCGATGGAAGTCTTGAGCGATTCAAACCTCCTCCGCTCCATCGAAGTCGTCGAGGTAAATCCAATCCTCGACACTGCCAATCGCACTGCCCTCCTCGCCGTCGAATTGATCGCCTCTGCTATGGGCAAAAGGATCCTCCAGTAATGTCAAAGTTGAAAGTTGCCGTCGTTTACGGCGGCCGCTCTGGCGAGCACGAAGTCAGCCTCCGCTCTGCCGAATCCATCATCGCCAAGCTCAACCCCGGGCGTTACGAAGTCCTCCGCTATTTCGTTTCTCCAGAAGGCAAATGGAGCCCCAAACCCATTCAGCCCGAACCCGGCGCAAACCCCGGAATCGATGTGGTGTTCCCGATCACTCACGGCACCTTTGGCGAAGACGGCACCATGCAAGGCCTCTTTGAATTGGCAGATCTCCCCTACGTCGGCCCCGGCGTCATGGGCAGCGCCGTCGCGATGGACAAAGAAGTAGCTAAACGCGTCCTTCGCGATGCCGGCGTACCCACTGTCGACTTCCTCATCCAGCGTCGCGGTGGTCTCAATGCCGATACCGTGATCGATAAGCTCGGTCTGCCCGTCTTCGTCAAACCCGCCAACCTCGGCTCCTCCGTCGGCATTAACAAAGCCAAAACCCGCGAATCATTAATCTCTGCCCTCGAAGAAGCCGCTCGCTACGACAACAAAGTCGTCATCGAGCGAGCCATCGTCGGCCGTGAATTTGAGTGCAGTGTTCTCGGCAACGAAGACATGCAAGCCTCCTTCCCGTGCGAAATCCTGCCAGAGCGTGAGTTCTACGACTACGAAGCCAAGTACCTCCTCGACACCACCCGCATCGAATTGCCCGCAAACCTCGACGAGACCCAAACAGCTACCGTCCGCAAACTCGCCGTCGATGCTGTCCGCGCTCTCGATTGCGAGGGAATGTCCCGCGTCGACTTCTTGCTTGAAACCGCAACCGGACAATTTTACGTCAATGAAGTAAATACTTTGCCCGGCTTCACCTCCATCAGCATGTATCCAAAAATGTGGGAACACTCCGGAATCGCCTATGCCCAGCTCCTCGATCGTCTGATCGATCTCGCCATTGCCCGTCACGCCCGCCACAAGGCAACGCAGTTCCGTCGTTGATCATGCGCCTCTTTGCCTTAGTTTTGATCCCGTTCACCCTCGCCGCTCAGGCCGACCCATCAGGGCTAGTCGAACACGTCCGCCGCTTCACGCAAGTCTTCTCACTGATCGAAGAAAACGCCGCCACGCCCATAGATGCCGGCCCCGCCTTCGAAAGCGGTGTCCTTCCCGCGATGCTCCGCAAGCTCGACCCCCACTCCGTTTTCTTCAACAAAGACCAGTTCGAGCAACTGCGCGATATGCAGACCTCCACTCGCAAAGGCTTCGGCAGCATCGTCAGCATCCTCCCCGGTCGCGTCATCGTCCTGCAAACCATGCCCGCCAGCCCCAGCGAGCGCGCTGGCCTTAATCCTGGTGACGAAATCATCGCCATCAACAACGTCGCTCTCAGCCGCTTCGACATGGAGCAGATGGTGGAATATCTCACCTACACAAGACAAAAAGACGCCCTCCTAAGCGTCCGCCGGCAGAACTTCCCGCGACCCCTCGAATTCGTCCTAAGCCCCGCTACCCTCAACGCACCAACCGTCGAACGCACCTTCGCCCTCAAACCCGGCTTCGGCTACATCCGCGTCGGCAGCTTCGAAGAAAAGACCGGCCGCGATCTCAAGAACGCAATTGAAAAGCTCGGTGGCCACAAACTCAAAGGCCTCGTCCTCGACCTCCGCAACAACCCCGGCGGCGTTTTCACCAGCGCACTGGAAACCGCTTCTCTTTTCCTACCCTCAGGCGCAAAAATCACTAGCGTCCGCGGTCGCTCGAAGAAAGAAGAAAACATCGACGTCCCGGCCGATAACCAGCCTTACCAATTTGCACTCACCGTACTGATAAACGATAAGAGCGCCAGCGCTTCTGAAGTTGTCGCCGCCGCCCTCCAGGACAATAACCGAGCCCGCATCATCGGCCTCCCAAGCTACGGCAAGGGCCTCGTCCAAAGTGTTTTCCCCCTCACAGGCGGCAACGGTCTCGCACTGACGACAGCCTACTACTACACACCCAAAGGCCGCTCCATCCAGCGCCGCTACGAAGACGCTCAAATCGATCCCACTCTCAACGATGCCAAAGCTGGCGTCCAGCCAGACATCGAACAAGGCTCCGAACGCCCCACCCGCCTCAGAATTTTCCTCGACACCAACGGCCTGATCACCGGCTACGCCACCGAATGGCTGCGCTCAAACCCCAAGCCTCAGCCCGGCTTCGTCATGCCTCGTGCCACCCTCGACCTCTACCAACGCTGGCTCTCCGAGCGCAACGTCCAACCCACCCTCGGCGAATGGTCCATTGATCGCGATTGGGTTCAGAACCGCCTCGAACAAGAGATCGTCAACCTCTCCCTCGGCGTTGAATTTGGCGATGAAATTGAAGCCCGCCGTGACCCCGTGATCCAACGCGGACTCGCAGAGATACAATCAAGGCATGAAGCTGGTGGCCGCGCTCTTCTATCTCCCCCTCCTGCTTCAAGCCTCGATCCCAAACTTCTCGCACGACGTCTCGCCCATCCTTTTTAAGCACTGCGCTGCTTGCCACCGTCCGGGCGAAGTGGGCCCAATGCCTCTCACCAACTACAAACAGGTGCGCCCCTGGGCCAAGGCAATTCAAGCTGCGGTTCTTACCCGTAAAATGCCCCCCTGGCATGCAGATCCTCACTACGGTACCTTCCAAAACGACTCGCGCTTGAGCGACTCAGAAATAGAAACCATCGTCACCTGGGCCAGCAACGGATCACCAGAAGGCAACCCCAAAGACCTTCCACCGCTTCCAACAATCGAGTCAACATGGCAAATCGGCAAGCCCGATTCCGTCTATTCGATTGACGAATTCACCCTCGGCTCCAATGGTCCTGAAGACCGGCAGACCTTCACAGTCGATACCAATTTAAAGCAAGCCCAGTGGATCGAAGCTCTCGAAATTCGCCCAGGCAATCGCAAGGTCGTCCACCACGTCCAAGTCTCAATCGACGGCACCATACTTGCAACATACCTGCCAGGCGCAAAGCTCGAACGTTGGCCCCCAGCCACCGCCAGACTCATCCCTGCGGGCGCGAAGCTCCAATTCACAATCCACTATGCCCCGGGCAAGGATGAGAAAGACAAAACCAGCATTGGCCTCCGCTTCGCGAATCACCCACCCTCACGCAAGATCCGCCATCTGCATCTCACAAATAGTTCCTTCGCCATCCCCGCAAACGCAGAAAAGCACACCGTAACCTCCCAGGTCAATCTCCAGGAAGATGCCGATGTGCTCAGCTACTTTGCTCTTATGAATTACCGCGGCCGAACGATGCGTTTTGAGGCCACCTACCCAGATGGTCGCAACGAAACACTGCTCGATATCCGAGACTACGATGTCCAGTGGCAAACGAAATATCTCAATACCAAACCCGTGAGATTACCCAAGGGCACTCGCATCACCCTCACCGCCACCTATGACAACTCCGCCAACAACCGTTCTAATCCAGACCCATCTAAAACTGTCCGTTGGGGCACCGGCCCACAAGACGAACTGATGAGTGGCTGGATCGAATTTTATTGAGGAACCGGCCGCCCCATGCTCTTGTAAATACCCTCGATCATGGACACATTGTCTTTGGCCTTCTGATTGGCCTTGTCGAACTCAAGAACACGACGATAGCTCTTAAGTGCAGCCGGATACTTCTTGAACGGCGGCAACTTCTCGTTGTACATGTAAGCATCGCCATTCCCCATGAGTGCTTCAATGATCGCCGCCTTCACGGCAGGATCCTTGGGCGCAGCCTTGGCCGCAGGATCCAGCACCGCAACAGCTTCTTCAAATTTCTTGTTCTTCATCAGGCCCTTGGCTTCATCCACAGCCTTATTGGCACCAAACATCAAAACTGCGCCAAGCGCAAGACTCACAATCATACGTTTCATATCTTGATTGTAACCATGTAAAATGCCTTTTCGATGGAAAGACTCACTCAGATTGCCAATGCCCTCGGCATCCCCCGCATCCAGCGCCACATTTTTCTCTGTGCCGACCAGACCGAACCCAAGTGCTGCAACAAAGAGCAAGGCTTGGAATCCTGGACTTTCCTCAAGCGCCGCCTTGTTGAATTAGGCCTTAGCCAGGGCGACCAGGTCATCTTCCGCACCAAAGCCAACTGCCTCCGTGTCTGCGAAAAAGGCCCCATCGCCGTCGTCTATCCCGAAGGCATCTGGTACCACTCGGCAACACCTGAAGTCCTCGAACAAATCATCCAGAGCCACCTCATTGGTGGCACCCCGCTCGAAGAATATCGATTTCAATAAGGCACAGCGCTGGATTGACGAGATAATGATGAAGAATCATGTGGAAGCGTCTCATTGTTGCCATTGACGGCCCAGCCGGAGCAGGGAAGAGCACCCTCGCCCGCCTGGTTGCCCAGCGCATTGGCGCAATCTACATCGATACCGGTGCCATGTACCGGGCCGTCGCTCTCTGGGCCATTCGCCAATCCATCCCAACCGATGACGCTCATCGTCTCGAAGCCCTTGCCAACCACGCAAAAATCGAATTCCTCCCCGGCGAAAACCGCCTCATCCTGAACGGCGAAGACGTCAGCACCGAAATTCGCACTCCAGAAGTCGCCTCTGCCGCCAGCGAAGTCGCCGCCATCGCCGGCGTCCGCCGCGCCATGGTTGGCCTCCAGCGCGAGATCGCTGACAAATCCAGCGTCGTAATGGAAGGCCGCGACATCGGCACTGTAGTCTTCCCAGATGCCGAAGTAAAAATCTACCTCGACGCAAGCACTGACATCCGTGCCCAGCGCCGCGCTGAAGAACTAACGGCAAAACAAATTCCTTTCGATCTCGATCTCCTGCGCCAACAAATCGAAGAGCGCGACTCTCGTGATCGCAACCGCGCCGCCTCCCCTTTGATGCAGGCTGGCGACGCCACCTACCTCGATTCCTCCACCCTCAGCGCAACTGAGGTCGAGGAAGAAATCCTCCGCATCATCCGATCAAAAACCAGTAACGGAAAGGCACTCGTACCGTGAACGACCTCCTCGTAATGAAATTTGGCGGCACCTCGATGGGCTCCGCCGACCGCATGCGTATTGCCGCGCAAATATGCGCCGATGCGCAAAAGCGCGGTCCTGTCGCCATCGTCGTCTCCGCCATGAGTAAAGTCACAGACCTGCTCTTGTCTACCCTCCGCGCAGCCGAAGAAGGCGATCACGACGGTGTCAAAGAAAACATCCGCATCATCGAAAAGCGCCACGCCGAGACCTGCCGCGAACTCCTCCCCGAAGGCCGCCGCGACAGCGTCCTCGCCTCAATCCACGCCCTCATCGTAGAGTTCGAACGCATATCAAGCGGCATCCTCATGCTGGCCGAGCGCCCACCCCGCAGTGTCGACGAAGCCCTCGCCATCGGCGAACGCCTCAGCGCAACCCTCATGGCTGCCTGCCTCGATTCAAGCGGCATCCCCTCGATAGCCGTCAATGCCCGCGACGTCATCGTTACCGACGGTATCTTCGGCAACGCCTCTCCTCTCATGGATCTCACCCGCGAGCGTGCCGACAAGCTCCTTGCCCCCAAACTACGCAGCGGCATTCTTCCAGTAATCACCGGCTTCAACGGAGCAACCGCCGACGGCAAACCCACCACCCTCGGCCGCGGTGGCTCAGACTTCAGCGCTTCAATCCTCGCCAGCGCTCTCGACGCCAAAGAACTCTGGATCTGGACCGACGTTGATGGCATCATGAGTGCCGACCCTCGCCTCGTCCCCGACGCCGCCGTCCTCGACGTGGTCACCTACCGCGAAGCCGCAGAACTGGCCTACAACGGTGCCAAAGTTCTCCACCCGCGCACCATTGCACCACTAGTCGAAAAGGGCATCCCAGCCTGGTCCAAGAACAGTTTTAACTTGAGCGCCCTCGGTACCAAAATCGTCCCCCACGCCGAAGGCTCTGGTCCTCGTGCTGTTACTTCGATGAGCAACGTCGCGCTGATCTCAATCGAGCCAGCCAGCCCGGCCATCCAAGGCACGATGTTAATGGGCCGCGTCCTCGAAGCCCTCGGCCGGGCTAACACTGAAGTCCTTGCCTTCACCTCTTCAAGCTATCGTCAAACCTTCTGCTTCCTGATCCGCAAGGACGAAGTCGATGCAGCCCTCGAATCTCTAAAAGCCGAACTCAGCCTCGAACTAGCCCATGAATACGTCCACCCCATCGAAGTCGACGACAACGTCGGCCTGTTAGCGGTAGTAGGCGAAGGTATGGCCGGCCACCCGGGCCTCGCCGGCCGTGTCTTCACAGCCATCTCAGCCGAACAAGTAAACATCATCGCCATCGCCCAGGGCTCCAGCGAACTCACCATCTCGATCGTAGTCCGCCGCGACGGCTTGGAGCGCGCCGTCAAAGCCGTCCATGCTGAATGTAAAATGGGCACAGCATCATAGTCATGACCCGCCGCGACTTCAATGCCGCCTCCATCCTTGCCGCAGCCGACACCTCTCCACGCAAAGTCCGCATCGGCATCGTCGGCGGTCGCTTCGGCCTCAGCTTTCAGTTCCAAGACCACCCAGACTGCATCGTAGAAGCCGTCTCAGATCTTCGCGCAGACCGCCGCGAAGCCCTCGCCAAAACCTACCGCTGCGCCAAAACCTACCCCTCTTTAGCCGAACTTGTCCGCGACCCCAATATCGAAGCCGTCTGCCTCTTCACCGACGCTCCCCTCCACGTCGAACACGCAACCTTGGCCCTAAAACATGGCAAGCACGTTCTCAGTGCCGTACCCGCCGCCTGGGCCACGCTCGACCAGTGCCACGCCCTCAAAGACGCCGTCCAGCGCTCCGGCCTCTTCTACATGATGGCCGAGACCTCCTGGTACCGCCAATCCACCATCTCTGCCCGCGAACTCTACAAGCAAGGCAAATTCGGCGAGATCTACTACAGCGAAAGCGAATACCATCACGACGGCCTCGAGTCACTTTACTTCGAAGACGGCAAGCGAACCTGGCGCTACGGCGTAGCCCCGATGCATTACCCCACTCACTGCACCGCCTTCCTTACTTCGATCACCGGCGAGCGCTTCACCAACGTCTCCTGCAACGGCTGGGGCGATGACAGCCCCATCCTCAAAGACAATCCCTACCGCAACCCTTTCTGGAACGAAACAGCATTACTCAAGACCAACAAAGGCCACTCCCACCGCCTCGCTGTCTGGTGGAAGGGTGCCCATAAAGAAGTCGAACGCGCCCAGTGGTTCGGCACAAAAATGAGCCTTGCGACGCAAGGCTGGAATCCCGCCACCGCCGTCTACAACCGCAACACTCTCGGCAAAGACGATGCCGGCTTCGACCACCGCTCTCATCGCATTGAAGCCTTTCCCCAAAAGCAATGGTGGCAAACAGACCTCCTCCCAGAACCCCTGCGTAAGAACAGTGGCCACGACGGCTCCCATACCTTCCTCACCCACGAATTCATCGATGCCCTAAGCCACCGCCGCGAGCCCATCATAAACGTCCGCGAGTCCCTGGCCATGACCGCCCCCGGCATCGTCGCCCACCAGTCCGCCCTCAAGGGCGGTGAACTCCTGAAAATCCCCAGCTTCGACTAAAGCCGCAACAAATACTTCGCCAGCATCTCTTTCAATTCATCCAAAACAACCTTGCGCTCCTTAACGCTAGGCTGCCGATACGCATAATCAATCAATCGATCCCCAACTTCAGCCGCAATCCGGATCCGCAACTGTAACGTCTTCCCCGGCTTCACCCCAAACTTCTTTACCAGCAGATCCTCCAGAATCCCGCCCGGGCCCGTATTCGGGTCTGACTGGTCTTCCCGTGTCCGGTCGCTGATATGCCGCCCCAGCGCCAGTTCCCGAAAGTGCGGCCGCTCCTCCAAAAAAGCAACATAAGCATCGAGAATCCGGTCCAGCGATTTCCGCGGGCTAAACAACAAATGCCGCGCCTTTACACTAGCCGCAATCTGTTCCCGAAACTCCTTCAGCTCTCTCACTGCAATCGCGTCAAAGATCTCCTGCTTGTCGCTATAAAACCGGTACAGCGCCCCCACCGACAACCCGGCCGTATCCGCAATTCGGCTCGTCGTAATCTGCTCAAACGGCACCCGCCCCAGCAACCCCGACGCGGCATCCAAAATCGTATTCACCGTCTCGCTACTGCGAGCCTGCACCGGGGCGCGTCTCGTCGTCCTGTCCATTCTCATACCTCCACCAAACGCGAATGCGACTTCGCTTTCGTGTACCCTAATACTATGCCCATTCCGGTTTCACAGATGTGGACAGTTGCCAGCTACGTCCTCAGGCAAAAGCTCAAAGGCCGCAAGCAATACCCTCTCGTCCTCATGCTCGAACCGCTCTACCGCTGCAACCTTGCCTGCGCAGGCTGCGGCAAAATCCAGTACCCAGGTCACATCTTGAAGCAAGACCTCACCCCCGAACAGTGCTTTCAGGCAGTCGATGAAACCGGCGTGCCTGCCGTATCTATCCCTGGCGGGGAACCTCTCATGCACCCCCAGATCGACGAGATCGTAAATGGCCTCGTTGCCCGCAAGAAGTACATCTACCTCTGCACCAACGCCCTCTTGCTCAAAGAAAAGCTCCACCTCTTCACTCCCAGCAAGTACCTCTCCTTCTCAGTACATATGGATGGCGACCGGGACCACCACGATTTTTCCGTCTGCAAAGAAGGCGGCTACGACATCGCCCTTGAAGCGATCCGCGCCGCAGTAGCCAAGGGCTTCCGCGTCACCACTAACACCACCGTCTTCGACGGTGTCGATTCGAAATCCATCCGCAAATTCTTCAGCGAGATGATGGACGCTGGCGTCGAAGGCATGATGATCTCCCCCGGCTACTCCTACGACAAAGCCCCCGATCAGCAACACTTCACCAGCCGCGAACGCAACCAGACCCTCTTCCGCAAACTCCTCTCCAACCGCGACCCCAAATGGCGCTTCAACATGTCCATGCTCTTCCTCGAATTCCTCATGGGCAAGCGCAACCTCGAATGCACTCCCTGGGGCATGCCTGCTTACTCCATCTTCGGCTGGCAGCGTCCCTGCTACCTCCAGCAAGACGGCTACGCCGACACTTATCAGGAACTCCTCGACTCCACCGACTGGTCCAAATACGGCTACGAATCCGGCAACGCCAAGTGCACCAACTGCATGCTCCACTCCGGCTACGAAGCAACAGCCGTTCACTACACCTTCTCGATCCCCGGCATCGTCGCAACAGTCAAGTCGATGCTATTCCCGGCCTACCAGGACAAGCAAGCCCTACGCATGATCGACCAGGAAACCCCCGTCTCCCCTCTGGTACAGATCGACCTCGCCTCCCTGGGTAAATCCACCACCCTCCAGGGCCAGGCCGCATCAGGCACCGCACTCACCGAAGGCGTCGAACAAGCCTTCGACTACCGCGGCGACGTCACGATCAAACTGAAATCCGGAAACACCATCGAGGGCTACGTCTACGATCGTCAAGGCTCCCCCAACTCGGGCAAAGCCCGCCTCCGCATCATGCTCAAGAACGAAGGCCGTAAGCTCACCGTTGAACAATCGGAAATCGAAGAACTCAACTTCTCTGGCCGGGACATGGCCGACGGCCGCTCCTTCGAGGCTTGGGTCAAGAAGTATGCCGAAAAGAAAGCCGCCGGCGAAACCAACATCGAACTCGTCCCCGAACAGCTCGACTAGCCACCCCTTTTGCGGTGAAAGTGTTTCAGAACTTGTGATCGAACTACCCTTGGCACTCGTCGCCTTCAAAAGTCGCTGCGAGCAGGACTGGGTTGTCTACAGCAAAGCTCCCTTCGGCGGGCCAGAGAAGGCGATCGACTATCTCGGAAGATACACCCACAAAGTAGCGATCACCAACCATCGTCTGATCAGCGACACCGGCGGCAAAGTGAGCTTC
>JBKJUN010000673.1:0-4144 GCA_046590555.1 Bryobacter sp.
TTCTGGTAACGCCGTTGAGCAACCTCGCAGCCATTTATATCAAGCTCAAACAGTTCAACCCCGCGCAAGAGCACCTCGAACGTGCCTTAAGCATCTGCGAGCGGCGCATTGGAGATGGCGAAGTTGCCTTACCAGGGATTCTGTCCAGCCTCTCTGCACTGCGCCGTCGGGCCGGCGACAAAAATGAAGCCCGGCGGATCGAGAAACGGTTCCAGGCACTGCTCGCCGCCAGCCCCAACTATCAATTAGCGAAAGCGCTTGTCGACGTTTCCGAACTCAAGGTCAAGTCGGTCCGCTAGTCCCAGCGGCTGACGCTGTAGACGGACCATCGAAGTGCTCGAAGAAGACTCTGAGCTTCAGGCTGCTGGGTATCTCTAACGCTCGATGATGGAGCGCAGCGGGCGCCAGTAGATGTTCTTGTAGGCGACAGGGCCGTGGTCGCCTTGGAGCATTATCGGGTTCTTGGCCGCCTCTGGCAGGTTGAGTGCGGCGCGTGTTGGCCCATCGACTTCGACATCCTTCTGGATCGTGAAGCCGTTATGAACTACCCGCTGGAACTTGGCGTTAGCAGTCTTCTTGCCGCTTGCATCAAAGCGCGGACCTCGGAAGGCGATATAGAAGGACTGCCAATCACCGGGCTTTCGAGAAGCGTTGCGGCTTGGGGCAGAACCGCCGACTCCGGTTTCGTTGATCCAGCGGTGATAGATGCCACCGCAGTCGGATGAGTTCATTGGCTCGTCGGACTTCCAGCTATCGAAGACCTGCACTTCGTAGAGGCCGTGCAGATAGACACCGGAATTGGAACCTTTAGCCACCATGAATTCAACGTAGAGCTCGATATCACCAAAGGCCTCTTCGGTAACGAGGTTTGTCGTTCGGCCAGTTGGGCCATTGAGCATGGTGCCTCCTATGGTGGGGCCGGGGACGGCTCGCAGCCTGGTGGGGCCGAGAAGGCGGTCCCAGAGGATTCCGGTTGTAGTGAGCCAGTCGCCCTGACCCTTCCAGCCGCTGAGGTCTTTGCCGTTGAGTAGAGGCGACCAACCGGCTTCGAGCAGGTATGGGGCATCGCCATGCATCTCCCCGTCATTGAGTTCAGGACGCTTTTGCGCCAGGGCCGTCAGGGAGAGGAGAACGAAAGGAAATATAAGGGAGCGCATGTTTTCGTTATCACCTTACTACAATGGAAGAATCAGTGGATCTCAAGAAAACAGTTAATTTGCCCAAGACCGCCTTCGCCATGAAGGCTAATCTTCCCCAGAATGAGCCGAAAATGCTTGCTCGCTGGAAGGACATGGATCTGTACAACCGCATTCGGGCCTCGCGAGCCGGAGCGCCGGAATATGTTCTGCACGATGGCCCGCCGTATGCGAACGGCAATATTCACCTGGGTCATGCCTTCAACAAGCTGCTGAAGGATTTCGTTGTGAAGTCCAAGACCATGGCTGGGTTTGATTCGCCGTATGTGCCGGGTTTTGACTGCCACGGGCTGCCGATCGAGATCAAGGTAGATGGCCAGTTGGGTGCGAAGAAGGCTGCGATGACGACGGTGCAGATTCGCCAGGCTTGCCGCCGCTATGCCGACAAATTTATCGGATTGCAGACGGAAGACTTTAAGCGGCTCGGTATCTTTGGGCGCTGGGATAAGGTTTACAAGACGATGGATGCGCCTTATCAGGCCGCTATCGCGCGGGCCTTCGTCGATTTCTACGATCAGGGCTATGTATATAAGGGCCTGAAGCCGGTGAACTGGTGCTTGAGTTGCCGGACAACATTGGCAGAGGCAGAAGTAGAATATGCAGACCATATTTCGCCTTCGATCTATGTTCGATTCAAACTGCATAGCGTGCCTGAGTCGATCCATCCTTCCCTTGCTGGCAAGCCAGTTTATGGCCTGATCTGGACCACGACTCCCTGGACGATCCCGGCCAATATGGCCATCAGCTTTCACCCTCGCTTTGAATATGTGGCGAATGAAGTGGATGGGGTTGTCTACATCGTCGCGCAAGGATTGCTTGAGGCCGTGACCAAAGAACTCGGCTGGCCCGAGCCTCAGGTAATTGGGACCTTTGATGGGTCGACGCTGGACAAAGCTGTGTTTCGCCATCCGTTTCTGGAGCGCGATTCGATGGGCCTGGTGGGCGACCACGTAACTCTTGATGCCGGTACTGGCGCGGTACATACCGCTCCTGGCCATGGCATGGAGGACTTCATGGTCTCGCAGCTCTATGGCATCCCGACCTATTGTCCGGTGGATGCGGCGGGCAAGTTTTATCATGCCGAGGGAGCCAGCGGAACTTTACCTGAGGAGTTGATCGGCAAGACGGTTTGGGAAGCGAATCCGATTGTAATCGAGATCTTGAAGGCGCATGGGGCGCTGCTGAAGAAGACCGATTACAGCCACTCTTATCCGCATTGCTGGCGTTGCCACAACCCGACGATCTTTCGGGGCACGACGCAGTGGTTCATTGGCATGGATCGCAATAACCTGCGCCAGAATGCACTAGACGCGATCAAGAATGTGAAGTGGCTTCCAGCCTGGGGCGAAGAGCGGATCTCGAACATGATCGCAACGCGGCCCGATTGGGTGGTCTCTCGTCAGCGCATGTGGGGCGTGCCGATCACGGCATTCTATTGCGATACATGCGACCACATCATCGCCGACAAAAAGGTGATTGAGCCGATTCTGGAGCGCTTCGCCAAAGAGACGGCTGATGTCTGGTACGCCGAGGAAGCGGCAAATCTATTACCGCCTGGATTTACTTGTCCGAAGTGCGGGGGCAATCACTTCCATAAGGAGAAGGACATTCTGGACGTCTGGTTTGACTCGGGATCGAGCAGCTTTGCCGTACTGACGGAAGAGAATGGCTTGCCCTGGCCAGCCGATATGTACCTGGAAGGGGCGGACCAATACCGAGGCTGGTTCAATAGCTCGTTATTGATTGGTGTTGGCTTGCGTGGTCACGCACCATTTCGTGAATGTGTCACGGGAGGCTGGATTCTCGATGCCGATGGCAAGGCTATGTCGAAGTCGCTGGGCAATGGCATTGAGCCGGAAGAAGTGATCAAGCAGTATGGCGCAGAAGTGTTGCGCCTTTGGGTATCGAGTGTTGCTTATAACGAAGACGTGCGGATGTCGCCGGTCATTCTGCAGCGGCTTGCTGAAGCCTACGTAAAACTGCGCAATACCTTCCGCTATGCGCTGGGCAATTTGCATGAGTTCGATCCCGGTGTCGATGCTGTTCCCACCGCCGAGATGGAAGAGATCGACCAGTGGATTCTGCTGCGGACGGCTAACCTCACCGAGCGTTGCCTTGCTCACTATAAGGCTTATGCGTTCTACAAGGTTTATCAGGCAATCTACAACTTTGCGACTGTTGACTTGAGCTCGATCTACTTTGATGTGCTTAAGGACAGGCTTTATACTTCGGCACCCAAGGCGAAGGCTCGTCGTAGTGCGCAGACTGCTCTTTACCGGATGATTCACGCGCTGTTGCGTTTGGCTGCACCGATTCTGGCCTTCACGGCGGAAGAAGCCTGGTCTGAATTACCAAAGAGTCAGGGCGACCCGGATTCGATCCACGTTGCACACTTCCCTACCCCGGCTGAAGTGGTTCATGATGTAACGGCAGTGCAGGAGAATTGGGATCGTTTATTGAGCTTCCGGGAGCTTACACGGCCTGCTCTTGAAGCAGCGAAGATCGGCGCTTCGCTTGGGGCGAAGTTGCTGATTACCGTCAACACTGAGGACTATAAGTTGCTCTCTACCTATGCCGAGAGTCTTCCTTCGATCTTCATCGTGTCGCAAGTGGAACTGAAGCAGGGTGAGGCAACCCTGGTTGAGGTGCTGCCGGCTGACGGCGTCAAGTGCGAACGCTGCTGGAAGTACACTCTCGATGTTGGATCGAACGAGAAGGTCCCGACCGCTTGTGCTGCCTGCGCTGGCGCGGTGACGGAAATTCTGGGTCTCTAAGCATGGGATCTCCGCGCGCTCAAGCTTTGTGGATCGCTCTGATCGTATTTGTGATCGACCGCGCGACTAAGATGTGGATAGAGACCAAGGTCTCGGTCTACGACACCATAGTCGTGATCCCCGATGTATTCAACATCGTCTACACGCGCAATCGAGGCGCGGCATTTGGAATGC
>JBKJUN010000879.1:0-15906 GCA_046590555.1 Bryobacter sp.
TTCAGCCTGCAGCTTCTCGATCTCCGTCACCAGGCGGTCACCCGAAATCACGTCTGGATATAAGCCCTGGGCGGTCCACTGCCAGTCGTTGCGAATCTGACCCTTCTGATCGATCAAGAACACATGTGGAAAATACATGGCGGGACGGTCGGGCGAAGCTTTCACATAACTGCTCGCCACCTGACCCGCATCAAAAAGCACTGGGTTTGTGACCTTGAACACATTGATGTACTTCTTCACCTCGTCGAAAGTATCTGGAGGAACCACAATGGTCAGCACAGCGAGGCTATCGCCAAACTTCGTTTTCACACGCCCTTCGAGCGACCGTGTGAGTGCCTGGCACTTTTCACACTTGGTCTGGATAAACTCAACAATCAGAACCTTGCCCCGGTAATCGAGAATATCGTGCTGCTTCATGCTCACATCGGGCAAAGAAAAGCTTGGTGCCCTCCGTCCGCTGTATTCATTTGCTGCCATCAAGGCAAAGGCGCTCAGGCCCAACAAAATCAAATGTCGCATCGTTAGTTTCCTTCTACCAGTTTCTTCAGACTCACATCATAAGGGGCCTGTGCCACACCACGCTCGGTGATGATGCCCGTCACATAACGGTTGGGCGTCACGTCGAAAGCAGGGTTCTTTACCTTCGTGCCATCGGGTGCCACCTTGTGTCCAAACATCGCTGTCACTTCGCTTGCCGCGCGCTCTTCGATCGGAATCTGTTCCCCACTCGCAATATTCATATCGAGAGTCGAGATCGGGGCTGCAACATAGAACGGTACGCCATTCTCCTTGGCCAATACGGCAACACCATAGGTGCCGATCTTGTTCGCCACATCGCCATTGGAGGCAATGCGGTCAGCACCCACCACGACGCAGCCTATCCGGCCGCTGCGCAAGAAATGCCCAGCCATGTTGTCGGTGATTAGCGTCGTATCGATTCCGTCCTTTTGCAGTTCCCAAACCGTAAGACGGCTGCCCTGCAGAAAAGGTCTCGTTTCATCGGCAAAGACGTCGATCTTCTTGCCGGCTTCCACTGCCGCCCGGATCACGCCCAGTGCCGTGCCGTAGCCGGCAGTTGCCAGAGCCCCAGCATTGCAATGGGTCAGCACCGTCTTGCCATCTGGCACCAGCGGGGCACCGTGCGCGCCAATGCGCTTGTTAATCGCGATATCTTCGGCGTGCACGTTCTGTGCTTCCGCAACAAGCTTTTCGCGAACAACGCTCAACGGCTCGCCACTCAGACTCTGCCGCAGCTTCTTCATGCGGTCAATTCCCCAGAAGAGGTTCACTGCCGTCGGGCGTGTTGCCGCCAGCGTCGCGCAGATCTCTTCAAATTCAGACTCAAAGTTCTCGTCGCTAGCCTGCTGGGCACCAATCGCAACTCCCATCGCGGCAGCCACACCAATCGCAGGTGCACCCCGGATGATCATCGTAAAAATCGCATCGGCCACTTCTTTGTAGTTGCGGCAGAGGACAAATTCTTCTACATGCGGCAGGCGAGTCTGGTCGATCATCTCGACTCCCTGCGCAGTCCAACGTAAGGTCTCAATCATGAGCGGTTTAGTAAGTCTCCTTGTAAAATCGATCCGGCCATGAAGGTCAGATTATAGGCTGCATGCGTCAGCGATGAAGCAGCCGTCGAGCCCGTCTTGTGACGAACAAATCCAAACACGATACTGGCCAGCGCCAGAATCAATACCAATTGCCATTTCCAGTTGTATTGTGGCCCGTGCAGCAAGGCGAAGGGCACGGCGGTCGCAACAATGCCACCCACCAGCCCCAGACTGCGCACAAACAGAGGCTGCGCAAAACCACGAAACATCAGTTCTTCAAAAACAGGGCCAACCGTTGTGGCCGCAATTCCGATCGCGACCACACTCCAGCGGTCTTTCATTAGCGCATCAATGGCCATCGTTTCTTGCGATGTACGCAAGACAAAGGCCAGCATCGCCATTCCGATCGCCAGCATTGGCCCAAGCAAGGCCGTCAGCGCCATATGCCGCCAGGGCACTCGCCAGTCCATTGCTGACCAGAAATCAAGCCCGTAGCGAGCCTTCAACATCATGTAAAGGCTGCCGCTGACACCCGCATAAATCAGAATCTGCGAGATAGCAGTCACTACGCCCTTTTGCGGAACAACAAACGACAGAAGCTTTGCCGACAAGGCAGCCACAACCAGACACGGCAACACCGCTCCCAGCAAGATGCCGAGATCCTCGTAGTTCCACACTGGCTGTGAATCGCGTCGGTCCATTCGTCCTTAGCCTTCGATCAATAATGCCGCAACCAAAGGAACCATGATTTCATGATGCCCGGTCAGAGAATATCCCTTGCCACCGGCCTTGGCGTGTGGCCGCTCGACAACATTCATTTTGGGGCGATAATGCTGTATAAAATCGAAATTAACCGTAGTGAAATTTTCCAGCTTCACACCCAAATTCCGCACGCTGCTCACCACCTTCAGAAAAACTTCTGGCAAGATTACCGCGCTGCCGCAATTTACGTAGACACCGCCATTTGAAATTTCGCTCACCACTCCACAAAGCAGGCGGAAGTCATGGTGTGTCCCGCTGCCCAGTGCCGCACCATCCGCAGCTGGGTGCGTATGAGGTGTATCCGTACCCATCGCCAGATGCACCGTCACCGGGATGCCCAGCTTCCAGGCAGAATAGAGCACGCTTTGTTCAAGCATGCCCGGCTTGCCCACAGCTTCGAGCTTCGCCCCGTATGCCTCGCCAAGTCCAATGCCCTGAGCCAGTGCCTCTGCTGCTGCCTCGTTCATCCAACGGCCTGTTTCTTCCGCACTGCCGAAGCTTCCATCAGGCAGTACGGCTTCTACGTCTTCGCTGGTTGCCCCGCAAATGCCGATCTCAAAATCGTGGATCGATGTTGACCCGTTCATAACAAATGCGGTGATGAAACCTTTCTCCATCAGGTCAATCAGCACAGGCGCAAGCCCACACTTGATCACGTGGCCGCCCATCCCCCACAGCACCGGCTTGCCCTTCTCACGTGCACCGCGAATGGCCCCAACGACAGCCCGCAACGTATCAGCTGCCAGTAACTTGGGCATCTTGTCGAGCAGTGTCGATACGCTATCGCCTTTGGCTGCGACACCCGCGAAGTGTTCGATCTGCACCTTGCCGCCGCGCTCATACACGCTTACTGTCTTGAGACCCTTCAGGTTCATCGGCTGCTGCCTGTACTTGCTACTCAACGCTTGCCGCCCTTCTTGAGCAGCTTCGCCAGCGCCTGCCCGGTATAACTCTTCTGATTCGCAGCGATGTCCTCCGGGGTTCCGCAGGCGATCAGTTTTCCGCCGCCTTCACCACCCTCGGGGCCCATATCGAGAATCCAATCCGCACTCTTGATCACATCCAGATTGTGTTCGATCACCAGCACGGTGTTGCCCAGATCCACCAGTTTCTGAAGTACCTCAAGCAGCTTTCGTACATCCTCAAAATGCAACCCGGTTGTTGGTTCATCGAGGATGTAGATTGTCTTGCCGGTCTGCCGCTTGCTCAGTTCCTTGGCCAGCTTAATCCGCTGTGCCTCGCCGCCACTGAGCGTTGTCGAGCTTTGCCCCAAATGGAGATAGCCGAGGCCAACATCCACCAGCGTCTCCAGCTTCACCGAGATATTCGGAATATTGGCCAGCAACGGCGCTGCATCCTCAATCGTTGTATCCAGCAGATCGGCAATGCTCTTGCCCTTAAACTTCACCTGCAGTGTCTCGTGGTTATAGCGCTTGCCACGGCATACGTCGCACATCACAAAGACGTCGGGCAGGAAGTTCATTTCGATTCGCTTCATGCCGTCGCCCTGGCATGCCTCACAACGGCCGCCTTTCACGTTGAAGCTGAAGCGTCCGCTTTTATAGCCGCGCTCACGGCTCTCTGGAAGCATCGCGTAAAGCTCGCGAATCGGTGTAAATACCTGTGTATAGGTAGCAGGGTTTGACCTCGGTGTTCGCCCAATCGCCGCCTGATCGATTTCGACCACCTTGTCGATCTCGCCAAGTCCCATGATCCGTTCATGCTTGCCCGGCTCTGCCTTCGAGCCATACACAAACTTCGATAGCGTGCGGTAGAGGATATCGTTTACCAGTGTCGACTTGCCACTGCCGGATACACCGGTTACAGCAATCAACATTCCCAACGGAAATTCGGCATCCACGTTCTTGAGGTTGTGTTCGGTAGCCTTCAACACCTTCAGCCGTTTGCCATTGCCGATGCGGCGCACAGTGGGCACAGCGATTTCAAGCTCGCCGCTCAGATACTTACCGGTAAGGCTTCCCTTGGTCTTGGCAATCTGCGCAGCCGTACCAGCGGCGACAACCTCGCCACCCAGCCTGCCAGCTCCGGGCCCAAGATCGATCACATAGTCAGCACGCTCAATCGTGTCCTGATCATGCTCTACAACCAACACGGTGTTGCCCATATCGCGCAACCGTTCGAGCGTCTCAAGCAAACGGTCGTTGTCGCGCGGATGCAAACCAATCGACGGCTCATCGAGCACATAGAGCACTCCACGCAACTGGCTGCCAATCTGCGTCGCCAGACGAATCCGCTGCGCCTCGCCACCGCTGAGCGTCTGCGCACTACGCTCCATGCTCAGATAATCGAGCCCCACATTTTCAAGAAACTGCAAACGCGTGCGGATCTCGTGCAGCACCCCGCCAGCAATCTCTTCCTCGCGCTTCATCAGCTTCCAGCTTTGCGCCGTCTCGTTAGCCCGCTTGACGCTCATGGCTGAGAAATCGCTCACCGTGACGCCCTTCACCTTCACTGCCAGGCTCGCCGGCTGCAGCCGTTTGCCATGGCAACCCGGACAATCCTGCGACGTCATGAAGTCGCTCAGGTATTCGCGATAAGTGTCGGTGGCGCTCTCGAGGTTATCGGTGAGCAGCTTCAGAATCCCGGGGAATGGCCCTTTGCCATTCATCAAAATCTCGCGTTGCCCATCAGTCAGGGCATCCCAGGGCTCGGCGAGATCGATGCTGTTTTTCCAGGCGCCATCAGTGACGCGCTGCCCCACATAGTTCGAAGTCGCTCCCGGCCCAAGACCGCCATCAAAGAGGGGACGCGTTGCATCGACAATCACCTTGTCCGAGTCAAAGCTCCACATACTGCCCAGGCCGTTGCACTCCGGGCAAGCCCCATAAGGACTGTTAAAGCTGAAGCTGCGCGGCTCAAGCACCGGTACACTGGTACCGCAATCCGGGCAAGCCATCTTCTGCGAATACAGCCGCTCTTCCGGCTCCGCCGTGCCATCGCCCACTATACTCACCAGCACCAAACCCTCGGCCAGCTTGGTCGCCGTCTCGATCGACGCCTCAAGGCGCTTGCCGATATCAGGCTTCAACACCAGACGATCCACCACCACTTCAATCGTGTGGTTCTTGCGCTTATCCAGCACGATCTCGTCTTCGAGATTCCGCATCACCCCGTCCACGCGCGCCTTCACAAAACCTTGCCGCGCAAACTTCTCCAGCTCTTTCTTATACTCGCCCTTGCGCCCTCGCACGATCGGCGCAAGAATCATCACCCGGGTATTCTCAGGGATCTCGGCAATGCGCTCCAGAATCTGGGCCGTCGACTGCCGGCTGATTTCCGTGCCACAACTCGGGCAGTGTGGTGTCCCGATTGAGGAATAGAGCAGACGCACATAGTCGTAGATCTCAGTGATCGTCCCAACCGTTGACCTCGGGCTACGAGAAGTGGTCTTCTGTTCAATCGAAATTGCCGGGCTCAGGCCCTCGATCGAATCCACCTCAGGGCGCTCCATCTGGTCGAGAAACTGCCTGGCATAAGGCGAGAGGGTTTCGACATAGCGACGCTGCCCTTCGGCATAAATCGTATCGAAGGCAAGTGAGGACTTTCCGCTCCCACTCAAACCGGTAATCACAGTCAGTGAGTTGCGCGGTATCTCGACATCAATACCCTTGAGATTGTGTTGCCGGGCTCCGTGAACGCTAATTTGTTTGAGCATAGTAATTCGGCCTCACTTTCTCCATGATTTGCTTCACCGGCCGATCGAGCATCTCGAATGCCGGCTGCGGATAAATGCCGATCCCGATGGCAGCAATCAGCAGCGGCAACACCACCGCCCACTCCCGCACGCTCAAATCGGGTAGTCCAATATTCTTCGCTTTTGTTTCGCCTAGTGACACTCTTTGATAGCACCACAACAAGTAGGCCACTGTCAGCACAACTCCCAAACCAGCCCACAAAGCCCAATAAACGCTCATCTCCAATGCGCCGGTCAGAATCCGCACTTCGCCCACAAAGCCATTGAGCGGAGGTAACCCCATCGAACTCACTGCCGCAAGCAAAAACACAATCGAAAACGCAGGCATAGGCCCAAAGAGGCCACCGTACTCAGAAATTTCGCGAGTGTGCCGCCGCTCATACATGAGGCCGACCAGCAGGAAGAGCAGCCCGGTCGAGATCCCGTGATTGATCTGCTGCAACATACTTCCTGAGATGCCCGCAGGATTGAGCGAGAATATCCCCAACATGCAGAAGCCCATGTGGCTCACGCTTGAATAGGCGATGAGCCGCTTCCAGTCCTTTTGCTTTAGACACACCAGAGCCCCGTACACAATCGCGATCAGCGCGAGCACGCTCATCCACCACAGCACGTTGGCCTGCTTCACGGCTTCTGGCACACCGGGCAGCACGAGCCGCAAGAACCCATAGGTGCCCATCTTTAACATCACACTAGCCAGATACACGCTGCCTGCCGTTGGCGCCTCGGTATGCGCATCCGGCAACCAGGTGTGAAACGGTGCCATCGGCACCTTCACGGCAAACCCGGCAAACATCAACCAGAAGATCCAAAGTGCCAGATCCCCTTCAGGCTTCGTAGCCCAAAGCGCAGGCATGCTGAAACTGAAGAAGCCCGTCTGACGCCAGTGCTCAAAGTAAAGCAGGATCAAACCAAGCAGCAGCAACATGCTGCCAGCAACGGTATAAATCAGAAATTTCATCGCAGCAGCGCGGCGCTTCTCCCCACCCCAAATCGCAATCAGGAAGAACATCGGAATCAGGGAAGCTTCAAAGAAAACAAAAAACAAAAGAGCGTCTACAGACAAAAACACACCTGTTACGCAAGTCTGCAGGATCAGCAGCGAGACGTAGAATTCCTTGAGGCGCGCGTCAATCGCATTCCAGCTTGCAAGGCAGGCCAGAAACCCAACTCCACCGGTCATCGCCACCAGCAACATCGAATACCCGTCGACACCCAGAAAGAACTCCGCACCAATCGAAGGGATCCACGGAAGCCGCTGCACAAACTGCAAATCCTTACTGGAATCGAAAAAGCCCATCAAGCTTATCGTCCACAGGGCGCTGAGCCCCAGCACCAGATTCGCCCAGAACTTGATCAGAACAGGCTTCGACCCGGGCAGCAAAGTGAGGATCAGCCCACCCAGCATCGGGAAGAAAAGGATCAAGGTGAGATTATCGGCCATAGAAAACAAGAGGAGGGCGGCCTGAGCTACAGGCCGCCCTCCATCTAGTTTAGCTGGTGTAGGACCGTTTACTGGTAATTCACCGACTTCGTGATGACAGCCGTGGAAACGATTGTCCCCGTATCAATCCCGGGAGCCGTGAATGTGCGAGGCGAACTTACACCGCCTACACCCAAAATTCCAGTAGGAACCAGGTCGGTTGGCCCGCCTGCTGGCGAGGGCGGAAGTGCTAGAAGAATTGCGGCAGGTACATTGAAGGTGCCAACGCTTGCTCGCTCCAGGCAGGTAAAGAACCCAGCGATGGCATTCTCGGCGACTTCACTGAGAGAGTAGCCGTAGATTTGAACGTAACCACTTGGGTCTCCACCGGTCCAATTGACCGTCAAGCCCTGGGCGCGATTCACCGCAGTTGTAGATGCCTTGTTGGTCCAATTGATATTGGCTGGCAAGGTGAAGTTGGCGTTGAAGGCACCGACATCAGGGCCGCCAGCTCCGTTGTTAAATGTATAGTTTCCGGCGACCAGATAGCCCTCCGGATCACCGCCACCAGGAGCACCGGGGAAGGAAATCCCACCCGTTGCCAATGATTCATTGTAGTTTCCGATCAAATTCGGAGTCGGCTTCAGCGTCTTGGCACCCTTGGGTCCGTTGACGTTAATCAGAGCACCCGCATTCAAGCCGCGCGGTTGAATTGGATCTACCGGTGTCAGCCTGTTGCTGTTTCCGACAAATACAAAACATGTCCCAATACTGGATGTTCCAGCAACGCCCAATTGCGCGCCGCCGTTGATGGTCTGCGCGTTGTACTCAACAAAAGTTGCAGCACCGGAATCTGTTTTGATTGATTGTGTTCCAAGGAAAGGAATCGTGATTTCAAGATCAGCCCGCACAAGTGCAATCGAGCCAACCTTGACTGTGCCGCCATTGACGATCCGGTCCAGTTGCGAACTCGAAAGTCCCAGTGGATCCTGGCAAGTGCCACCGTTAGGAGCAACTGCAATCGTCGTATAGTTGCTCACCAAATTTCCAATCTTTATGCCAACTGGGATTGAGCATCCATCCACGCCAGTTGGAACTACAAAGTTAATCTGATCGAGGCCCGCAAACCCAGGTGCACGACCCGCATATGCGACACTCGCCCGGCGGCCCCCAACATAAAGTTCAACATTTGCCTGGCCAATCGCCACTGCCGGTGCAGCGTCGTTATCGGGACTTCCTGCCGGAAGCGGGCCCAGACCCGTACCGTACATGATCAACGTCTGTCCCGGACGTGCTGACTTCAGCGCAGTGTTTACAGGTTGAGATGTCGCAGATTCAAAATTCGTGATCACCCCAGGGCCGCTGCCACCTTGATTCAGACTGAAGGTGCCAAACGAACTGCTAACCACCCGAAAACTCCGAGGTGCACTCGTTTGTCCACCAAAAGATACTGTCAACGTTGCATTACCGACAGGTGTTGTAGAAGGCAAAATCGCCGCTAGTTGCCCAGCTACGGTGTAAACCAGCGGGCAATCCAGCGTCTGACCGCCACTGGTAACCTTGACACCCGTTCCCGCTAGCGTCGAAGGCAGAGGGAAGCCAGCAAGTGCAATGGCCCCCGGACCCATCCTCGCTCCAAAAACCACAAAAATCGAACCCTGCGCGATTGCCCCCCCAGGGAGCTTCGAGCTCGTGTAGCTCGCCGCATTTAGGATTCCACCATCATTCACAACTGGTTGTGCAAACAGCGAAGTACTCGCTGCCGCTACTAAAACTGCGCACAAAAGATATCTACTCATAGGCTTCATCATATACGCGGTAAAACCTCTTTGATAGAGCCAATATTTATTGAAAGCGCTTTAGATAATGTACTCGGGCGTATAACGTAGCAAACCCGCACCGCGCGTAGTTCCGCTGCGATCCACTCCCCTGCGCTACTTCACAATGCGCCCACTCCACCCCATCGTCAAAAGCCTTCTGCAAGCGCGCCCGAATCAGCTTTTGCTGCAACCCGCGCCCACGCCAGGCCTCAACCGTCCCGTCCCCAGCCAGCAATCCCGCCCCTGCAAGATAAATCAATTGCCCCGCTGCAACTAGCTCGCCTTCCTCCCAATGTCCGGCGCTGAAGACTCCCACCCCACCAAACGCCATCCGCCCCATTGCCATGCCCGTCTCGTTAATCTCTCCAAAAAAAGACAGACAAAGTACCCGGGCACAAGACTCCACATCCATCACCACACCGATCTCCTCCCCCAGATCTTCACTCTGCCGCGCCATCAGATCTTCTATGCCAACCCGTTCAAAGCTCAGAGCGGCAAGATCACTCAAACAAGCCGCCTCCACCCAGGGTGCCAGCTCCAGCACCGCATCTTTCTTGCGATCAGAATAGAACTCCACCACCCGGTCCAGTTCTGGCCGCCCCACCTTGCCATCCATTCCCTTCACGGCATTGACGGGCGAATCCGAATCCACAAAACCCGCTATCCCGCCACCCACTTCAATCATCTCTCCACCCGAGGCACGCGCAAACCGCCGCATCACCTCAGCCGCACAAAGCTCAAAATTCTTCATGCTTCTTTAGGCCCAATCGCAAGCGCCTTCATCTTCCGGTACAGATGACTCCGCTCCAGTCCCAACAATTCCGCCGTCTTCGTCACATTTCCACCTGTTTCATCCAACTTCTTGAAAATGTAATCCCGCTCTGCCGCCTCACGCACTTCCTGTAAACTCCCAAAGCGTTCCTGCGGCCGCTCGAGCACATTCCGCTTGTTCGAATTCAGAGGAATCTGTCGCGCCTCTACCCGGATCTGCGGGTTCATGATCACAATCCGCTCCATCAGATTCTTCAACTCCCGCACATTCCCGGGCCAGGCGTATTCATCGAGCACGCGATAGGCCTCTGGCGTCAATTCTTTAGCCTTGCGCCCATAACCGGTCGTGAACTCATGCAGAAAATGATCGGCCAGCAGACGAATATCTTCTACTCGTTCCCGCAGCGGCGGCACATGAAACGGAATCACATTCAGGCGGTAAAACAGATCCTCACGAAAATTCCCGCGCTCAATCTCGTCCTCAAGATTCTTGTTGGTAGCCGCAATCACGCGCACATCCGCGCGAATGCTCTCCTCGGCCCCCAGCGGCTCGAAGCGTCCTTCATCCAAAACACGCAAGACCTTCGCCTGCGTCTTCAAACTCATATCGCCTACTTCATCCAGAAACAACGTCCCGCCATCGGCCTTCTCAAACTTGCCGATTTTGTCATCTGCAGCCCCGGCAAAACTCCCTTTGCGATGCCCAAACAACTCGCTCTCGATCAGGTCTTCAGGAATAGCTGCGCAATTCACTTCAACAAATGGCCCCTGTGTGCGAGGCGAATAGCGATGGATCGCATGAGCCACCAACTCCTTGCCACTGCCGCTCTCGCCATAAATCAACACACGTCCATTCGTCTTGGCCATCAACTCAAGCTGCTGACGTAAGGCCCGCAACGGCACGCTCTCACCCAAAATCCGTCGCTCCTCACCACTGGCCCCCTTCAGCCGCTCCACCTCTACTTCGAGCTTGCGCTGCTTCAGCGCATTCTGAATCGTAACCGTCACCTTCTCGATCGTCAGCGGCTTCTCCAGAAAGTCAAAGGCCCCCATCTTGGTAGCCTTCACTGCCGTCTCGATGTTACCGTGGCCGCTAATCATCACCACATTAGGGCGCTCGCTGAGCGGCATCTTCTGGATCTGCTCAAGCGTCTCCAGCCCATCAATCCCCGGCAGCCACACATCCAGCAATACCACCTCATAGCTGCGCTTCTGCAACTCAGTCAGAGCATCCTCGCCCCGCCCCACCGACTGCACACTGTAACCCTCATCCTCAAGCACGCCGCGCAGCGATTCCTGAATACCCTGCTCGTCGTCCACTACCAGAATCTGTATATGCCTCAAGCCCTCGCCTCCACTTGTATCTCACTCGGCGCATCGGTCTCTGGTGCAGCCCAGGCCGGAATCTCAACTACAAAACGCGCCCCTGTCGGCTGATTGTCTTCAACACGAATCTGCGCATGGTGCTCACTCAAAATATGATTCACAATCGCCAGCCCCAATCCGGTGCCCCGACCCTTAGTCGAAAAATAAGGCAGGAACAATTTCTCTCGATCATCAGCCGACACTCCTCCACCACTGTCGGAGACCACCAACTCCACACTTTCGTTACCCAAATCGTGCGTTCCCACATAAAGCCGCTTTACCAGCGCATCCTGCATCGCCTCTGCTGCGTTGTCTACCAGATTCACCACCACCCTTTTCAACTGTTCCGCATCCACATTCACCAGCGGCAACGAAGCCCCCAACACTACGCGAACCTCAATTCCCTCCAGCCTGCCGGCAAAGACCTGCATCGCATTCTCAACAATCGTATTGATCGACAGCGGCACCATCTGCGCAGCTGGAAACCTCGCAAACTGCGAAAACTCATCGACCAGCGCTCGCACACTCTCCACCTCGCGGCTAATCATTTGCGAGCATTCCCGCAAAATTCGCGCATTCTCAGGCGCGATTGCCACCTTGTCCAATTGCCGCGCAATCCGCTCGGCACTGAGCGCAATCGGTGTCAGCGGGTTCTTGATCTCATGCGCCACACGCCGTGCCACCTCATGCCAGGCTGCCTGCTTCTGCGCCCGCAACAACTCGCTCGTATCTTCAATCACCAGCACAAACGGAGAACCTGGATTCTCTTCCACTGTCGACACCGTCACACCCAGATGCAAGCGTCGGCCTTCCTTTACAAAATCAAACTGCCGCATCGCAATGCCCGTGCGCCGGGCCCGCTTCATCATGTAACGCAACTCAGCCGCTTCTTCTTTGGGGAATAGATCGTCGAGCCGCAGAGTCTGCTCGGCTTCAATTTCGGGGATGATCTGCCGCATCGCCCGATTCACTCGCAACACTCTGCCCTCACCACTCACAGACACCACACCAGTCGGAATATTTTCAAGAATTGCTTCGGTAAAGCGCCGCCGCCTCTCCAGCTCTTTATCGTTAGCCTCAAGCCCCTGCGTCATGTTGTTGAAGCCACGCACGAGCGTCGCCAGCTCATCAGCCGCATTCGTCTCCACCCGGTAGGCGAGGTTCCCCTTACGCACTTCCTCAGCGCCTTTAAGCAAGGCAGCAATCGGCAAGCTGATCTGCCGGGCCAGCAGCAAAACCGCCCAAGTCGATAGAAACAGAATAAACAAACAAAGCAGAGCAAGCATCAACAGGTAAAACTGCCAAAGCCCCTTGCGGCTCACTTTCAAGTGGTCATACTGCGCAATGTTGTCGAGCAGCTTCTGGTGCTCCACCTCGGCATTCGCCTCCAAATGCCCGCGCACCCAAACTGTCCCCAGCCCGCCCTCAATTACTGCCTTGGCCATCGGCAAGCGAGTCGAAGTGCGGGTTGTAGAACAGAGCGGCAATCGCCCGCCGTCCTTAGCCTCCAGTTGGGCCTCGGCAATTTCCTTCGCGACACAAAACTGCTGCAACACCGGCATCAGAGCCTTGTTCCCACGAGCATACTCAGCCACCTCAGGCCTGCTTGCCAGCAGCTCCGCCTGCGCTCGCGCCTCACCCTCTGCCCCGCGCTCCAGCGCCATCGTCATCCCCACCAACGTCGTATTCGCGTTCACCGCCGGCCTGCTGAACCACTTGTCCAGGTTCCGGTTCAACACAATGTAGCTAAAGAGGGCAAAGAAAAACACGGGTAGAATGGTAATCCCCAGCGCAGCAACCAGCAATTTGGTACGCAACCGCGACCCCTCGCGATTCTGCTGCCGCTCCAGATAAATCTTGATGAAGCTGCGAAGGAGCAGAAACCCAATCAAAACCGTCAGCAAGAACACCAGGGTCGAAACGGCCCAGAAAATCGTAACCTGCTGCGGCCCATCAGGCGTGACGTCGCCCAGGCTGAAGCTGCCCTGCCACACCAGCAAGCCCACCAGCACCGTCAGCAACAACGCGCCGAGTCCGTAAAGCAGTTTGTGCTTCATGCTTCCACTCTACTCATCTCGAAGCACAGTGTCGATGCTAAAGGCGGGCAGGCAGATCGCAATGTACTCGCAACCCTCAGCCCCGGGCGTCGAATAACGAATCCATTCGCCTGCCGAAGTTTTCACGGCCTGCCCCGCATTCACTTCCATCACCCCATCCTTATGCTCTACTCGCATGGTGCCGCGCAACACCACCGTCCATTCGTCAAACTGCGGTGTCTGCCCCGGCTCGCTCCACCCACCCGGGCTGCGCATATGAGCCACACTCAGCCGCTCTTCCTTCGAGTTCACCCGCCCCACATACTCATCGATCCGTTTGCCTCCCGGCACTGGAATCGTCGTTGGCCCTGCAATCAGTTCTGGCATCTTTACGCTCCTTCTACCATCATGGCTCCCCATTGAAAACCCGCTCCAAAAGCCGCAAAAACAACTGGCCCATCCCATCCACCATCCCACTCGCTCGCTGCAATCAACATCGAGGCCGAACTGGTATTCCCATATCGCGCGATGTTGCTATAAAACTTCGACACATCCACGCCCACTGTCTGTGCAATCTTCGCGAGCAAATTTGCATTGGCCTGGTGCATCAAAAACACGTGAACATCCGCTGCCGCCACCCCACGCCGCGCAAGCAATGTAGCAATCGCCGCTGGCACCTTACGCGCTGCATGCATAATCACCATCCGCCCATTCATATGCACCGGCGATCCAAACTCCAGCTTTAACTCCCCCGCTGCAGACCCATCCGTGCCCAGCTCAAAATCCACCATCCGCGCGAATCCCTGATCGCGATCCACAACACAGGCCCCAGCGCCATCCCCAAACAGCATCGCCGTGCCCTTCTCGCGAGGCTCGGTCATCACTGCCTCGGCCATCACTGGCACGCTCATCTTCTCTGCCGCCACCACCAACACCTTACCCACACGAGGAGCCCACTCGAAAGCCTGCGCCATCGCAAACAAAGCCCCAGCACTCGCCATCGGTATATCCATAGCGATCGCCTGCGGCGCACCCAGGCGAAACTGTACTTCACTCGCAGGCCCCGGGAATCGCCGCTCGGCACTCCCGCTCGACACAAGAATCAGCCCCAGCTCCGCCGCCGCCACGCCACTTCTCTCAAGAGCATCAACGCCTGCCGCCACCGCCATCGAAGCCACACTCTCATCTTCACGCGCAAAGCGGCGCGTCTCGATACCAGACATCTCTCGAATCCAGTCGGGCTCTGCACCCAGCAGCGCCCCCATCTCGAAATTGCCAACCACTCGCTCGGGCAGATACTTTCCAAACCCGCGCAGAAACGCCATTGCTTAAGTCCTCGCCTCCACGTATTCAGTGATCCGGTCGATCGTGTCGAACTTGCGCGGATTCAAATCGCCATCCGGAACACTGATGTCGTATTCCTTTTCAAGCTTGGTAATCAAATCGGTCAGCCCAAAGCTGTCCAACAACCCGCTGTCAAAGAGGCTCTCATCGCTACCAATAGTGATCGGCTTGCCCGCAATCTCAGACAGGATCTCAGTAATTCTCTTTTGCTTCATCGTTGTTCCCACTCCCCTCGCTGAAGATCTTCTGACGGATCTTCCTGAATTCTTCATAGTGTGCGATCAGATCCTTATACAGGGTCTCGCCCACTAAACGGTAACCCGGGCCCGTCAGATGTAAAAAATCGCCCTGAGCAAACCCGGCATAAACCCAGCGCTTCATCGCGCCATTGCCGCCCATCCGCTCACGCAGATCCCAGAACGCAGCACCAACTTCCAGCGCAACCTCACGCTGTACTTCGCTAATCATGTCCAGCTTCGGCAGCGGGCCCCACACGCGGTTCACACGCTGCGCGCGGTCTGGCGGGCCTACAACCAGAAAACTCGCCCCCGGCGCCATCGCCCGATACCGCAGCAACACTTCGCGAAACATCGCCCGGTAACTCTCCGCCGTCCAGTCTCTCTGTCCGGCCTCATTCGTTCCATAAGCAAAGACAATCAGCCCCGGATTTCGTTTCTCCAGATGCTCACGCAGTTGCCCTTCTTCCCAGCGCAAACTCACATTCGCCTGCGCCCCATTGATCCCGAGCGTCTCCCAGGTCAAGCCGCGATTGCGCTCGGTCACCCATCCAAACAACTTCACCGGCGCACTCGTAACCGTCTCCACCGTAAACCGCTTCAAGCCCTCCGGCACGCTCATATTCCAATACCCTGGCCCTAGCGGCGCATTCGTATCTACCGTCGCAACTTCCGCACCATCCACAAAAACCCGAAAACTCCCACCACACGGTTGCTTCAAGTAATACAGCTCAGCCTTGTCCCCATCGGCATCGAGATAAATCATCTCGCCCGCCCGCCCGCTAGTGATCGACGTCCCACCCAATCCGTAATATCCGTCAGTCCCTTTAGTAAGCAACCCCTCGGTTTCCCAGCGGGTGCTCTGCCAGGTCTTCACATCA
>JBKJUN010000918.1:0-1263 GCA_046590555.1 Bryobacter sp.
GTAGGCCCGCAAAAAGCTCTCCTGCACCACGTCTTCGCTATCTCCCTCGTTGCGTGTGATGCGATAAGCGACCCGGAACGCAGTTCGGGCGTGACGCTCCACCAGGTGCTGGTAAGCGTTCTTGTTGCCCCTTCGTATCTGGCCAATTACCTCGGCGTCAGTCGCTTGCATCTAACCGATAGACTGACAGACCCGGCGGCGGTTAGCCTAATTTTCGAGCAATGTGAGAAATGATGTGATAACCGACTACGAACTTGAATGGGGTCTCACCCATCGTGTAGTGGCCACAGGGGAGCACCACCAACTTGTGCGGCGCGCCGCTCGCCTTGACGCACGCGAGGATTTCCTTGCTGTACTGGGGCAGAAACGTCGTGTCGTAGGTGGTGTAGATGAAGAGGTTCTTCTTCTCCTGGTGTTTGGCAAACTCATCCATGTAGAAGCGCGGGCTCATCGAATCCCACACTGTCTGCAATCGCTCCAGTGTCAGGTGCTGTTCAAGGCTCGCCTTGATATGGCGGGTCGAAAGCCCCGTCCAGACTACGTCTCCAAAACGGGCCGAGCAGTGGTTGAAGACATTCACCTTGAGCCGCTTGTCAAAGGTGCTGGCCAGAAAGGCAAAGGCGGAGCCAAGACTGGTACCAACGATTCCGATGTTCTCGAAGCCGGATTGTTCAAGCCAATCAACAGCCGCGCGAATGTCGTGCACCGCCTGGCGGGTGGCCTGAAGAGTGCGGCCAATATTGGACGACACGGCATAGTCGGCCCGCGTCAGCGGAGGCGGCATGCGGCGGTCGTGATAGGGCAGGCTCAGCCGCAAGGCTGGGATACCGAGCTTCTGGAAACCCTGACAGAGAGCAACATGCTGCTGGGCGTGCGAGTTCCAGTGCGGCAGTACGATCACCGCCCGCTTGCGCTTGTTCTCCTTGCCAGCAGGCATCGGGAACCAGCGGCCTTCGACGAGATTATTCTCAGGGTAGGGAGACTCGACCGGAGAAGTGAAACGAAGCCATTCGCCGTCGAGAGTAAAGTCCTTGGGCGTAGTGTGCTGAAAGTAAGCGGGTCCGTTGGCGATCGTCGCCTTGTTGACTTCACTCAGCCAGGCCTCTTCATCGCCGCCGTCAAAGGGCCGGAGCCCAGGCAGTTGCACATCCTTCAACCACTCTGTGCCCCATTCAAAGGGCCGCACAACACGGTCGGTGGACCTTGTCGCCAAATCTGTTTCCCACCGGTCGAGCCAACGCTCGTATCGCCTTTTCAACATCT
>JBKJUN010001048.1:0-1818 GCA_046590555.1 Bryobacter sp.
CGGCCTCGCAGCCACAGCCATCGCCAGCTTCCACTCCCTCTGGTCACACCTCTACCTCAACACCGGTACAGTCTATGAGATCTTCGCCTACACCTTCGTCTATGCAGGCCTCGCCTACTACGTTGAATTCCGCGACCCCTACCTCACCACCGTCCTTCTGATTCTCGGACTAAACTCCAAAGAAAGCGCTATTGTTCTTCCGGTCTTGGTCGTCCTCTACGAATGGATTTGGAACAAGCGCACCCCCTGGGTCTTCTGCGGCCTTGCTGGCTCAGTCTGCCTTGCCTTCATCTTCGGGCGCATCTACGGGCCAGGCGGGCTCTCAACAGTAGGCAGCTACCAACCCGTTTACTCATTGGCAAGTTACTTCGAACGCTTCCGCGGTTACTTTGGCCCTCTCATTCTTTGGAAGCAAATCCCTTATTGGGCTTTACCAATCGCAGCCCTGCCATTGCTCTCGCGCAACAAACAAGCAACCTTCTCGGTGCTCCTCTTCCCAATCGCAATTCTCCCGCTAGCCTTCGTCCCGGACAGAGGGCTCGAAGGTGTCTATATTGCCTGCGCTGCCCTTCCTCTGGCACTGTCATCCACATTGCTGCTCATCCCAAAAGAGACTTGGCGCACAGTAGGTGCCGCGCTTCTTTTCCTCGGCACAGCACTTTGGATGCCGGGCACTTATTCAATGGACGGCTGGAATCGAGAACAACATGAGATCCGCGCATTCCATGAAAGTTTAAAGCTTCTCTCACCAAACATGCCCAAAGGAGCTCAAGTACGATTCATCAACGAACCCTTTAATGAAGACGTCCCCTGGGCCAGCACCTTCGCAACGCGCCTTCTCTACAACGATCCATCAATCCTGATCATCAGCCCCAATAACTCGCACACCAAAAGCTTTCCCGAAGACAAAGACTTCGCCTCCTTCGGCTGGCGCGACAACAAACTCTACCGCATCAAGTGATAAGCCGAATGCCAAAACTGGTATTCATGTTCTGCCCCAACGGCAAAGATCGAAACCAGCTTCTTGCCATCCACCCCACGTCCAGCTTCATTCATCATGGTCAGTACCTCGCTCACCTGTGAACCATAGCCAGGATCCGAGTAATAATCGATCCACCGCTGATACCGGGCATCAGTGCTTCCTCGCTGCTTCAGAGTCTTCCCCACTTCCCAATAAATCCAGTAACAAGGCAGCACCGCCGCCAGTCCTTCCGCAAAACTGCCTTTGGACACGTGATCCCGCAAGAACTTCAGATAAGCCGCATTCGCCACTGAAGGAGCCTTCTCCTTCGCATTACCACCCAGATAAGTTTTGTGAATGTGCTTCACTTCCTCGTCACATCCAGCCGCACCCTTTAGAAGAAAAATCTTCCATTCAGCCTTCGGAGCCTTCCCTGCCAGGGTCGTCAACACCTCACCATAAACACGCAAATAAGCAATGTCCTCGATCAGGTATCGGTCAAACCGTTGCTTGGACAAGCTGCCATCCGCAAGCTCTTTTAGAAACGGATGCTCGATCGTCCGCTGGTAAATGGGCTTGGCCGTCTCCCACATCGAGTCGGCCAAACTCACCATTAACAAAAAGGCAAGCACTAGCTGAACACTTTCGCAATCGGTGTCCCGCCAAAGTCAGTCAGCTTCTCATGGCGCCCATTATGCAAATACCAAAGCTTGTGTTGATCCAGCCCCAACAATTGCAGAATCGTTGCATGAAAATCGCGCATATGATATCGATCTCCAACAGCACGCAAGCCAAACTCATCGGTCTCACCAAGCGACTGGCCACCCTTAACGCCCCCACCGGCAAACCACATCGTG
>JBKJUN010000026.1:0-5268 GCA_046590555.1 Bryobacter sp.
TGCGGTGGGTTGTTCGGTGGTGATCAAACCGAGTGAACGGGTGCCGCTGACGCTGCAGATGTCGATGCAGTCGATGGAGGAGAGCGGGCTGCCTGCCGGTGTGGTGAATGTGGTCAACGGGGGGCGTTCTGTTAGTGAGGCGCTGATTGCGCATCCGCTGGTGAGGTCGGTGAGTTTTGTTGGATCCAGTGCGGCGGCGCGGGCGGTTTATGCGCAGGCTGCTTCGCTCGGCAAGCGGGTGCAGTGTCAGGGTGGGGCGAAGAATCCGGTTGTGATCTTGCCTGATGCCGATATTGATACGACTACAGCGGTGATTGCGGATTCGGCTTTTGGTTGTGCCGGGCAGCGTTGTCTGGCGGCTAGTGTTGCGGTGTTGGTGGGTGAAGCGAAGCTGCCATTTGGTGATGCGTTGCGGAATGCCGCTGCGACTCGCAAGACGGGCAATGGGTTTGAGGATGTGCAGATGGGGCCGGTAATCTCTGAGGCTTCACGCGAGCGGATTCATGGATTGCTTGGCGAGATTGAAGGGGCTGGTGGGAGGTTGAGTGTCGATGGACGCGCGCCTGATCTTGGGGCCGGGTATTTTGTGCGGCCTACGGTTGTTGAAGGTCTTGATGAGGGGAGTGCGTTATTGCGGACAGAGATCTTTGGGCCGGTGCTGACGCTGGTGGAGAAGCCGAGTATTGAGGCGGCGCTTGAGTTTGTGAACTCTGGGGCTTATGGCAATATGGCTTGTCTGTTTACTCGCAGTGGCGAGGCGGCAAGGCGGTTTCGAACAGAGGCTGAAGTTGGGAATGTTGGAATCAATGTGGGTGTGGCTGCACCGATGTCGTTCTTCCCGTTTAGCGGGGCCCGCGAGAGTTTCTTTGGTGATCTGCATGGGCAGGGGAAAGACGCAGTTCGGTTCTTTACCAATGAGAAGGTGGTTGTGGAACGCTGGCCTAAAGAGTGGTCGAGGAAGTTTTAGCGATGCGCTTTGATTCACCGAGGACGATACTTTATGGGGCCGGTTCGCGGCATCAGTTGGCTGAGATGGTGCAGGCGAAACGCGTACTGATTGTGACTGACGGGTGGCTGGTGCAGTCTGGGGTGGTGGCTCCGATTGTAGAGGCGCTGGCTGCGGCCGGGATTGAGGCTCGTGTGTTTGATGGGGTGCAGGCGGATCCGACCGACGCTAATGTTGAAGCTGGGCTTACGGCTTTGACTGGGTTTGAGGCCGAGGGGATTGTAGCCTTTGGTGGCGGTAGCTCGATTGATTGCGCCAAGGCGATCCGGTTTCAGGCGGGGATGATCCCTTTGGTTGCGGTTCCGACTACGGCTGGCACTGGTAGCGAGGCTACTCCGGTGATGGTGATCACTGATAAGGCGGCTGGGGTGAAACGGATGACTCGCGATGCGAGGCTGATGCCGGATGTGGCGATTGTCGATTATGAGTTGAGCATGAGTATGCCGCGGGGGCTGACGGCGCATGTTGGTGTTGATACGCTGACCCACGGGATTGAGGCTTATGTTTCGCGCAAGCGACATACGCTGACTACGGGGCTGGCCCATAGTTGCATTGAGCGTTGCGTACGATATCTTCGGCGGGCCTGGGTGGATGGTGGGGACCGTGAAGCTCGTGAGGCGATGGCGCTGGCGGCTTTTGAGGGTGGGCTTGCTTTTGGTAATGCGAGTGTTGCCCTGGTGCATGGGATGTCGCGGCCGCTGGGAGCGTTGTTTCATATTCCGCATGGGTTGTCGAATGCTGTGTTACTGCCTGAGGTGACGCGGTTCTCTTTTGGTGGGGAGGAAGAATTGTATGTCGAGATTGCTGCTGTGTTTGGGGTGGATCGCAGCAAGACGGCCTTTATCGGGTGGCTTGAGAATTTGAACCGGGATCTTGAGGTGCCGCGGTTGCGTGAGTGTTGCGGCAATGATTTTGGGCGGTTTCAGGCGAGTATTTCGAAGATGGCTATGGACGCTCTCGCTTCGGGGTCGCCGGGGAATAATCCGGTGGTGCCGACTGCGGCTGAGATCGAAGAAATTTATCTTGCCGCCTGGTGATCGATTCCAGTTTATGTTCTCGCTTAACGTGCAGAGACAAATATGGGACTGGCAGAAAAACGCAAGATCAAAGAACTTCAAGACACGACGATTCCTGAGCGGGAAGCTGAGCTTCTCGAGATCACGGGCGCTCCGGGTGTTGGGTTTTGCTGGCGGAACGCTTGAGATGCATTGCGCTTATGCGCAGGGCAGTTCCGGGTATCACTCTGACAAAGATATTCGCGCAGTGCTTATGCAGGGACTGTAAGCTATTTCCTAGTGAAGCAAGTTTGGAAATGGTTTCAGGCGGTAGTCCCGGCGCTGGTGGCGCTGGTTGTGGTGCTGATTCCGTTTCTGGTTATTCAACCTTCTAAGGCCCAGGATGAGCAAGTACTGTTGCTTGTGCTGGGCTTTAAGCCGTGGGCTCCGGTTGTTGGGTTGCTTTGTGTGATCTTTAGCCTGTTGCAGTCGCGGCGGATTCGCCGTTGGCCTGCCTATTTGCTTGGTGTGCTGACTGTGGTGTTTGCCGGACTGGGTTATTTGAATGTTTTTGAGATCATGTTTCACCGGGTGGATCAGTCTACGTTTGCTGTGGCTTCGGATGCCAAGGTGGATGGGGATGACATGCTGCTGACGGTGAAGCTTGGTGGGGAATCTCGGGGCTATCCGGTGCGCATGCTTGCCTACCACCATTTGGTGAATGACCGTGTGTCTGGGGTACCGATTGTTGCAACGTATTGAACGCTCTGTCACACCGGTCTGGTGTGGGGAAGAGAACTCGATGGCAGGGTGCTTACGTTTCGTCTGGCCGGTATCAACAATCAGAATTTCTTGATGCGGGATGAGGAGACGGGGAGCTATTGGCAGCAGATTAGCGGCAAGGCAATTTCAGGACCGCTTCGGGGTAAGCAATTGAGCTTTGTCCATTGGGACGAATTGAGTTTTGATGTTTGGCGGGATGAGAATCCGCAGGGGATGGTGCTGTTGCCTGTTGGTAAATACGAGAGCCAGTATGCGGCCAAGGATTGGGAAACAAAGATGAAGAAGGCGCGGACGGTTGTGGATACTTCGAAGACTGGGCTTGGGCCCCGTGAGCTGATGATCGGGGTGGAAGCATCTGGAGAGAGCCGGGCTTACCGGCTTGAGCGCGTGTTGTCGCAAAAGCTGATTCAGGATCGCGTTGGCGGGGAGGCGATTGTACTTGTTGTTGGGCTCGACGGCAAATCAGTACGGGCATTCTTTGCCGAGTTGCCGGGTAGTGGTGCGGTGCCAGAGTTCTACCGCAAGGAGGAGATCGGGGGAGGCTTGATTGTGGATAGCGAGACGGGTGGAGAATGGAATTTTCAAGGGTGTGCGGTGAGTGGAGCGCTTGCTGGCAAGTGTCTTGCTCCACTCAAGATTGTGAAGGATTACTGGTTTGACTGGCACTTGTACCACCCGCAAAGCTCCGCTGCTGACCGCTAAGTTAGTGAGGGTGTAGATTGGTGGTGGAGGAGCCTCAATGAAGATTCTCGTTCTTGGTGCAACTGGCAGTGTGGGGAATCTTATCGTATCTCAGGGGCTTGAACTGGGGCTTGTGATTCGTGTGGTGGTGAGAGATCCAGAGAAGCTCAAGGTGAAGCATCATAATCTTGAGGCTTTGAGCGGGAATGCACTTGATGGGGCTTGTGTGGCGCAGGCGCTGGTTGGGTGTGATGCTGTGATCTATGCTTTGGGTTCGGCCCAGGTGGGAAAGGCGACTACGTTTTTTTCCGACTCTACTCGAATTCTAATTGCAGCTATGGAGAAGGTGGGTGTGCGCCGATTGATTGCGATCACAGGGATTGGGGCTGGGGATAGCAAAGGGCATGGGGGATGGCTTTATGACTGGATCATCTTCCCTCTTTTCACAAAGCAGATTTATGCAGATAAGGATGTACAAGAGAAGTTGATTCGCGAGAGTAAGCTGGACTGGGTGGTGGTGCGGCCGGCGGCTTTTACGAATGGGCCTTTGGGTGGGCGGCTTCGTGCTGTCGATCAGTTGGAGGGGGTCACCATTTCGGGGATCTCGCGGGCGGATGCGGCAGCCTTTGTTCTGGAACAGTTGCGCAGTGACCTGTGGCTGAAGAAGACACCGCTGGTAGGCTATTGAGTGCTCCTATGATGAGAATCTCAATTTTTGTTTGCGCTGCCTTGATGGCCCAGAGTGATGCGCGTGATTTGTTCGATGGCAAGTCTCTGGATGGCTGGATGTGGAGCCGTGAGGCGGTACCGCCAACGCCATCGTGGGTGGCTCGCGATGGGATGCTGGTGGCGACGCCCGGGCAGGGAAAGGAAGTTTACCTGCTGACGAAAGAGTCGTTTGAAGATTTTGATTTCACGTTTGAGTGGCGGGCCGAGGCAGGAGCGAATTCTGGAGTGAAGTACCGAATCCAGACTTATGGGGAATCTACGCGCCGGATTGAGCCTGTGGGGCTTGAGTATCAGATCACCGACGACGAGACGAACCCGGATGCATTGTCGACGGTGCGGCATTCCGCTGGTGCGCTTTATGATTATGTTGCTCCGGTGAAGAAGGGACCTGCTCTGGCCAAGAAATGGCATCAATCGCGGATCCTGGTGCGTGGTTTGCATGTGGAGCATTGGCTGGATGGGGCAAAGGTTGTGGATGTGGATCTCGATAGCGAGGCGGCTGAGAAGTCGTTTGAGTTGAGTACGCGGCAGTCGCGAATCATGTTGCGGAAGCAGGCGGTGAGGCAGTCGCCGATTGCGCTGCAGATTCACGATGGCATGGTGGAGTTTCGCAATCTGAAGATTCGAACGCTAAAATAGAAATACATGCCTATTTATGAGTACCGCTGCAGAGAGTGCGACAGCGCGTTTGAGAAGATACGTCCGATGCGCGAAGCTGAGGAGCCGACAGATTGCCCCCGGTGCGGCCGGGTTGTGGCAAAGAAGGAATTGTCCGTTTGCTGCATGAGCGTGAGCGGCGGCTCTGGCAATGCGATGGGTGGCGGGTGCGGCCCGCGTGGCGGCTTTACTTGAGCCCGCTAAAGAAGGCCCGTGTGGCCTCTACTTTAGAATTACCGCCGGGACGCCGGCGTCGCGGACCGTCTTGTTGAAGGTGGCGAGATCGGTCTTGAGCAGTCCGTCGAGCTTTCGCAGTTGGGTGTTGGCTTTTGTTGCGAGATCTTCGTAGACCTGATTCGATTGCGCCGTGGGGGCGGTGTCTGAATTTTGAACTGTGCCCAGGAGTGAGGCGAGTTT
>JBKJUN010000385.1:0-11122 GCA_046590555.1 Bryobacter sp.
GCAGGAGGGAGTCGAGGCCCGTAGGCGCTACGTAACGGCGATCCTCTTGTGCCTGGATCCCAACACACACAAGCTCGAAGCAGTTAATGCCGGGCACAACCCGGCCTTCCTCGTCGGTCTCACCGAGCAGCCAATCCTGATTGGTGCCAGTGGCCCCCCGCTCGGGATGCTACCCGGGCGGACTTATGAAACAGAAAGCTGGACTTTCAATCCAGGTGCTCAGTTACTGCTATACACTGACGGCTTGACCGAAGTGTTTCAGGGCGACGAAGAGTTTGGTGAAGAACGGCTATTGGGTCTGCTTGGACCCTCACCACAAGAAGAGTTTTTAGACCATGCGTGGCGGAGTCTGGCACAGTTTGCAGGCAACGCACGGCAGACCGATGACATGACGGCGCTCTATCTGTACCGCGCCGACCAAGGAGGGAATTCATGATCGATAGTCCGATCATTACGGAGTTGCGGCTGCCGACGCGGCTGGGCTTTGAAAAAGTGGCAATGAACACGGCCGCCAGCGTCGCCCAGCTCATGGGCTTCTCGCCAGACCGTGTCGACGATCTCAAGACCGCCGTGGCTGAAGCATGTATCAACGCCATCGAGCATGGCAACGAAATGAACGAGCTGCTCGGTGTGGTTGTCACCTTGTCGATGGATGACAGGTCGCTTGAGGTCAAGATTCGCGATGAGGGTAAGGGCGTTCCGAGTGATGCCCACATTCCCGATATCGACCGCAAGATGGCCGGTGAAGAAACCCCGCGCGGGATGGGTATGTTTCTGATTCAGGCCCTGGTGGATGAAGTGGAATACGGACAAGAAACTGCCGGCGGCTTCGCCCGCCTGGTGATTCATTTAGATGCGAGGGATGAGGAATAATTTATGGTTACAGCTACAAGGACAAAAGTAGATCAAAGCGGCGATTTGGCCGTGATGCGTTTTGAAGGGGATATCACGAGCACCTCAGAAGAAGCGGTGCTTGGATACTACAAGAAGTTAAGCGGCGACACGAAAAAAATCCTGCTTGATTTCTCGAAAGTGCCCTACCTGAATTCGAGCGGCATCGCTCTCGTAATTCAGTTATTGATGGCTGCCAGCAAGGTACCGCAGAAGGTGGTGTGCTTTGGTTTGAGCGCCCACTTTGTGAAGGTCTTCACCATGCTGGGTCTGGCCAAGTACACGACGCTTGAGCCGGACGAAGCGGCGGCACGCACGGCAGTCGGTTAAGTCCAGGAGACCACAATGAACAAGGCGATGCGGGCACTGCCCAGACTCATTCTGGGGCTATTGCTGACCGCTTGGCCTTGGTGCGAAGTCGCGGCCCAGGAACTTCCCCAATGGCGTATTCAGCATGGGGACAGTCTTGCCTGGGCCGCGCCTGATTTAGACGATTCTAAATGGCAGTTGGGCCGCTGGCCGGTATTTATCAGTGTGGCAGCAGCAGGCGTGCTGCTCGAAGGCAAAGGTCTGCATTCCTTACTCTTGATTGCCGCCTCATTTGTCATGACATCTTCCCAGCATTGGGGACCCCAAGGCAAAGCCTCATCAGGCTATTTTCGGCCCTGGGAACTATACCCGGACACTCGCGTCGTAGCCGACCTGTATCTCAAGCATCTCGAAGATCAGAAAAAAATGGAAATCCTCGACCGGGATCTTGGAGCTGCGCGCTTAGTGCAAGACTCGCTGCTGGTGGCCGAAGGCTCGCAGGAAGGGGTAGTGGAGGCCGTATACGTGCCTGCTAACGAAGTTGGCGGAGATTTCTACCACACCACGCTAGGAAGAGATGGGGCCTTGCTTGTGGTAACCGGAGATGTCAGCGGCAAGGGATTGCCAGCCTCGCTGCTGGTGGCGGCTGTTGTGAGGGCACTGGGCGATCTGGTTTCGCGCGAGCCTGCTGAGGTGTTGGCACATCTGAATCGATCTCTGTTAGGTAAGACTCGCGGCGGCTTTGTCACCTGCGTCTACGCGCTCTTTCAGGCTGACGGCCAAGTGGTTTTGGCCAATGCGGGGCATTTATCACCGTGGGTCGATGGGCAGGAACTTGAGCTTGAGGCCGGGCTGCCGCTAGGTGTTGTCGACGGCGTCCAGTATGAGGAGAGGCTAGCGAGTGGAAAATGTTTTGTATTTGTCTCGGATGGAGTAGTGGAGGCAGAGAACGGGAGTCGTGAGTTGTTTGGCTTTGAGCGGACACGCGAAATCTCGATACAGCCCGCACAAGCGATCGCCGAAGCTGCAAAGAGCTGGGGGCAAAACGATGACATCACGGCGGTCACCGTTCAAAGGATATTGTGAGGTCAGTCGAGATCGGTCAGTTCCCGCCAACCCAAGGCCGCTCCGATGGCGCGCTTCACTTCGAGCCATCGGTGGGGAGGCAGACTTCCCGCTTGGCGGGTCAGCGACTCCCGGGGCACGACGCGCAGATTGTCGCAGTTGATGGCGCAGAGTTTGGGCAATCCCTCGGCATCGCCAACCAGAACTTCGCTGGCGATGCCGCGTATCGTAGAGGTGATCTCCGCAGCGATGAACTTATTGAGATACCCGTATGCGTCGGGCCTCGAGAGCAACAAAACAGGCCGACGGACCGCCGGTTCCCGAAGCTCGGTCCACCAGATCTCAAACTGCGTCATTCCTTCCATTCCTCGGCGGAATCCCACTTGTCGGCGTCTTCGGCTGAATCTGGCTGGAGAAGGTATGCCTCCCGCATCCGCTCCGTCTCCCGCTGGAAGATGGCGTCCTTGACAGCCTTGCGGATGAAGTCGGCGCGCTTGCGCTTGGCCGCCGGAGCGATCCGGTCAATTGCCTGGAGGGTGGATTCATCGAAGTGGACTAATACTTGCGGCATCTATAATCTCGCTCTATATAGATTATCCCATCATTCCTCGAAGAGGATCGCATGAAAAAGACGGCCTTGCTACTTCTGGCCTGCTGCCTCTGGGCGGTCCCGGCGGCGGAGGCCGAGAACGACGAATTTACGGTGGTCACTGTGCGGGTGGTCAAGGTGCGGAGGTCAGAGCGATGAGAGATCACTTGGGATTACGCTTGCGCAGTTCATCTGCATCACCGATATCTTTGGGTCGTCCAGTCGATTCTTTGTTTCGAATCAGTTCCTCTCGACCGATAAAGTTCACTTCAATTCCGTCAAGCTCACCCGAGACCCGATGCACCCACGCATCTTCAAACTCGACTCCAGAGATCGAAGTGATCAAATCGATGCGATTCGGTTTCACGCCAAGCTGTACCACCTGGTCTGGCTTGCTGAGATCCTCACGGGTAAGATCGAGGCTGCCAAAGCCGAAATCCCGAAGTGCCGCAAGAACTGCATCGGCATTATCCAAAGTCGGGCGCAGAAGAAAATCAATGTCAGCCGTGAATCGTGGATATCCATGCCAGGCAACGGCGAACGCGCCGACAACCAAATACTCAACTCTGGCGGAGTTGAGTGATTCGATAAACTCGCGCAAATCTTTGTGCAGCGGCATCGGGATTTTTCCAGGCTTGAAGATCGATCAGAATTTGAATCCGCTGAGCAGGGCTGAGTCGAAGATCTTCTTCCGCATCAGCGGCGTCAGCTTCTTCGTGACTGCTAAATTTGCGGACGACCTTATCCATCTTTCCCATTTTAGCGCTAGTCCCGCATGTGGATCAGATAAAGGAGGGAGTCTTTCATATGCACCCCCGGTTCGAGATCCACGAGAAAGTCAATATCGCTGGTGGGACTGCTTTCCCGGCGGGCAACCGAGCCAAAGACGCGGACGTTCCGGGCTCCGTGGCGTCCGGCCAATGCCAGGATGGCGGAACGCTTTTCGGACTGGAGCATTTCGAGGGTCACGTGAGCCTGATCTTAATGTGCAGCAAGCTGGGAAGCTTGACGAGATGAGAAGGCGCCGAAGTGCCAATTTCTGGGGCCAGAACGACGACATAACGGTCGTGACCGTGAGGAGAAACGCATGAGAATTCTGCTGTGGTTCGCGCTCCTGGCGCCGCTGTGCAGCGCCCAAACCATTGAGGTGGAAAACCTGTTTCAGCCCGCCCCGTTATCCGGGATGTGGAAGCACCAGGCCGGCGACGACCCCCGCTGGGCCGACCCCGCTTTCGACGACACGGCTTGGCAGAGCGTGCGGATGCCGGAAGAGGCGCGCAATCCGGATCTTGGATTTTCCTGGTACCGGTTCCGCGTGCGGCTCCCCGAAAACATGCCGAACCAACCGCTCGCGTTGATGGTGGGCGGATTCGGCGCTAGTCAAGCCTATGAAGTTTTCTGGAACGGGCAGCGCGCCGGAGCCATGGGCGACCCGATTGGTGGCATGTGGGGGCAGAGGATCTCCGTAGCGAAGGTGATCCCCGTGATGGGTCACAAGCGGGACGTCGTGGTGGCGATTCGGCTGCGGGCGGCCTCGACCAGATACGCGTTTACTTCACGGCAGACTTCGTGGATCGGCACCGAAGACGGAGTCAGGGATCGGGTTGAACTTTGGCGGGGCGAACGATTGCGAAGCGCGCAACCCCTCTTGCTGATTGCGGCTTCACTTCTACTATCTGCCGTCCTGTTCCTTCTGCTTCCCATTTGGCGACGCGATGCGCCGGAGTATTTCTGGTTTGGCTTTTGGCTGCTCTCTGCCACCGTACTTCGAGTCGTCTCGGGAAACCCGGATGTCGTTGGCTTGGAGGGGAGCTTGGCTGCGGGTTGGATCGTGACACTGTCTGGTATCGGCCTGATATCGGGTTGGCTCGGCTGGATGCGAACCTTATTCCTTGGCCGGATCACCGCAACCGTGTGGCTTGCCTCTGCAGTTGCTGTGGCGCTTTTACTCGGCATAACCGCTGTCATCGCGGCGGGGGGAATCGTCACCCCCCTCGTTTTGTTTTGGCTCAACATCCTGGCGAACTCTTATTACGTTTTCGTTTACTACCAACTGGGGTGGAAGACTTCGCGCGAAATGGATCGTATGCCCGCCGTCCACATCGCAATCCTCACGTACTTCGCGGTGAACTTCCTCACGTACGGCACCGCATTCTTTGTGCCTACCAGCGTAGTTGGTATCCAAGGGCCGTTGGTCCGCACCGTCACCGGGCTATTGTTCACGTTTGTCATCACCATTCTGATGAATCAGCGCTCCGCCAGGCTGCTGGGCGAGCGTCAGCGCCTGAGCGGGGAGTTGGCGTCGGCTGCCGAGGTCCAGTCGCTCTTGCTCGCGTCATTGCCGACGGCGGGGGACTTCTGCCAAATCAAACCGGTCTATCTTCCGGCCTCGGAAGTGGGTGGGGATTTCTATCAGGTGTTGGAGAGGCCGGGCGGTGCGAGGGTGGTGCTGGTGGGCGACGTCAGCGGCAAGGGCTTGAAGGCCGCGATGCTCGTCTCCGTTGCCATCGGAATCCTGCGCAATGAAAAATCGGCCTCGCCTGGCGCAATCCTCACCGCTTTAAACAACGGCCTCAGCGGTCAAACCGGCGGCGGTTTTGTGACCTGCTGCTGCGCGTGTTTCGATCCCGATGGCACGGTGACGATCGCCAATGCCGGACATCCATCGCCCTACTGCGACGGCCGGGAGGTAGAGGTGGAAGCGGGACTGCCTTTGGGCGTGGTGCGGGGCATCGAGTATGCCGAGACGGTTGTGCGCGGGAAGCAGTTTACGTTTGTCTCTGATGGCGTGGTGGAGTCGGAGAACGACCAGCGTGAACTGTTTGGGTTTGACCGGACGCGGGAGATCAGCGGCGGGTCCGCACAAGAGATCGCCGATGCGGCCAAGGCGTGGGGCCAGAACGACGACATCACCGTGGTTACCGTGCGGAGGAATTCATGAAACCGATTCTGCTCTTGTTGATCGCCGCAGCCGGCGCGAACGCGCAAAGCCTGCCGTGGATCGACCTCTCCGGACCCTGGCGCGTCATCGAAGGTGACGACAAGCGCTACAGCGCCGCTGATTTCGATGACTCCGGCTGGAAAACCCGCCCACTGCCAGGGCCTATTTTTCAGGATGAAAGCCGCCGCTTGCCGGATCGCTTTGTTTGGCTGCGCCGCACGCTTGATTTGCCGGAGGGCACCGGAAGCTCACCGCTGGCGATCACGTTGGGCAAGCTCACGGAGAATTACCAGGTCTTTGTTAACGGCCAGCAGATCGCTCAGGTTGGCGAGTTTACGCTGGAAGCCTCTCAGATGGCGCGTCCGCGAACTTTCGATCTTCCCGCCCTGCTCCCGGGCCGGACTACGATCGCCGTTCGCCTCTGGATCGCCAGACTGAATAGCGGCTCTACGGCCTTATTTCGCTATCCCGACCCCGGGCCGTATGTGATCTCTGGCAGAACCAACGCTCCGCGAGAGGCAGGCACAGCATTTATCAATGGCTTGCGCGCCCTCCGCACCTCCGATGTCATCGCCGGCGTGGCCTTGTTTTCCCTCGGCCTCATTCTGTTCCTGATGTACCTCAACCAGCGTTCCCGGCAGGAGATTCTCTGGCTGGCTCTCTATGCCGGTTTCATCGCCCACCGCCGGCTCAACGTGGTGCTGTCGATCTCGCTCGACGGAACTCCCTGGAATTCAAGCTGGTGGGAAAGGAAGGCTACATCACCGGTTCTCTGCTATATGTTTTTGCTCGAATTCCTTATGGCCATCTTTCCCATTCCCGAAAGAAAGTGGCTACGCATCACGGGCTGGTGCTGCGTGCTGGCCTATTCCTTCGGTGATCTCCCCGGTATTAGCGGGTTTCAAATTGCCTTCTTTTTCCTATTGCTTTGGGTCTCTTGGAGGGGTTTGCCACGAGCGGTCACCCCTGCTTGCACTTTGGCCGGAGTTTGGGCCATTTTCCTTAGCCAAATGGACACAGATGCGGTAACGAGAGATCTCTTCCCGCTGCCCGTGCTGACGTTCGGCCCATATGAAGGACCGCTGCACCCTTTTCTGGCTGCCTGCCTGTTGCTCGCCTTCGTGATCCTCATCACGCGCCGTACACTTTCCGACGGTGCTGAAAAGCAACGAATGGCAGGTGAACTGGAAGCAGCGCGCGTCGTCCAGCACCTGCTGCTCTCCGAGATGCCGGCTCAGGGCCCGTTCATAACAGGGGCGGCTTATACGCCTGCCCGTGAAGTCGGTGGCGATTTCTATCAGGTCGTCCAGCGCCCAAGCGGATCGCTACTCGTGCTCACCGGCGATGTTAGCGGCAAAGGACTGGAAGCGGCAATGGTGGCCTCTGTGGTAGTTGGCGCATTCCGGCATGCACAAACTGATTCGCCCGCACAACTACTGGCCGAACTGAATGATGTGTTGAGCGGACAGGGCCGCAACGGCTTCGTCACTTGCTGTTGCGCTCGCTTTGACTCTGACGGCGATGCAGTGTTCGCCAACGCCGGACATCCGGTCCCCTATCTCGACGGCCAGGAGATTGTGATGGAGGCGGGCCTTCCTTTGGGTGTTGTCGCGGGCGTCATTTACGCAGAAGCGGCAGCACGGCTCGTGATCGGCACACAGGTGACTTTCGTGTCCGACGGCGTAGTGGAAGCGGCCACCGCCGAGGGAGAACTCTTCGGCTTTGATCGAACCCGCGATATCAGCAGCAAGTCCGCACAAGAGATCGCAGAAGCCGCCAAAGCCTGGGGGCAGAACGACGACATCACGGTGGTAACCGTTCAAAGGAAATCATGAAGCGATTTATCTTAAGCCTTTTGTGGTTGGCGATTCCCGGGTGGGCACAAGAGCCCCTCACGCCGCTCGGGCAAGCCTTCGAGATCAATTCTCCCTGGAAGCTGCAGGCCGGCGACGATCTACGCTGGGCACAGCCGGATTTTGATGATTCAGCCTGGCTGGGCGCAAGCGCTTTGCCTCGCTACGATGGTTTTGTCTGGTATCGGATGACGGTGCGTGTGCCCGAGGTGCCTGGCCCCTATGGGCTGTGGATCCCCCGAGTTCTAAGGGCCGCAGAGTTTTTCGTCAACGGACAGAAACTGGGTGTGCATGGGTCGGTCGACAAATGGTATCTGGAACGGCGGGACTTGGTCGAGCCGCTTTCGCTGCCGGCCGGTGTCCGCAGCGGAGACCTGTTGCACATTGCCGTCCGGGTCAATCAGACTGTTTCCGGCCCGGGCATTGCCCTGAAGCCGGTGATTGGTTCCTGGAAGTCTGTTTCCGACACTTACCAACTGGCTCTCCTGAAGGTGTATCGCGAGGCAAGCGTCCGGATTGTGCTGAGCTTGTTCTCCTTTGCAACCATCCTGCTGTTTCTGATTTATTGGCGAGGAAATGCTGAGCGTGTGGAAGCTCTCTGGGTGAGCGGCATACTGCTTAGTTATTTTTTCCTTGATTTTGAGGCATACCGCGCTGTGGGTGCGCGACAGATCTGGACTGTGGCGTCTGCGGTTTGTATTTCGCTTTCCCTTCTTGCTGCATGGCGTTTTTTCAAAGGCACTCGTTCTCTTTCGTGGAGGGCTCAGGCACCTTATCTGGCTATTTGCGGCTTGCTCTTGATTGTGCAGATCGTTGGACGCCTGGGGCTCATTCCCTGGGTATATGCCGTTAGCTCGCTCGCCTGCGTAATCGCGTTCATTTTGATCCGGAATACCATCGATGCCTGGCGCCGGATGAGTCAGGGGGAGTCCTGGATTTTGTGGCCATTCGCGGGCTATTCGCTGTTCACTCTCGCGTCGCTGATTGACTACGCCGACATCATTCAAATCGCTTTCAAAGGTTCTCAAGTCGGGATGCCGTCGACAGTCATTTTGGTCTCTGATCCCGTTCCGATCACGCTTATCAACGTTGGGGAGTTTTTCAGTGGTGCCATCATCGCGGGAGTCCTGGTTCGTCGCATTTATCTGGTTCTTCAGGAAAAGCAGGCACTGGCGGCAGAGTTGGAGGCTGCCAAGCAGGTGCAGGAGCTGCTTTTGCCTGCCGTGGACTTGGCGACCCCTGGCTTCATTGTGGAGAGTGCTTACCTCCCCGCGCGAGAAGTAGGCGGTGACTTCTACTTTGTCAACCCGTTGGCCGATGGACGCCTGATGGTGGTGGTGGGTGACGTCAGTGGCAAGGGCTTACGCGCGGCGATGCTGGTTTCCGTCGTCGTAGGGATTCTGCGGACAGCCACCGCCCAATCGGCTGCGTCGATCCTCGAGGCGCTCAATGCCGGGTTGGTGGGACGCACCGGTGGGGGCTTTGTCACGGCTTGCAGTGTTCTGATTGATGCCGATGGATCCGCCACGATCGCCAGCGCCGGCCATTGCCCGGTCTACCGCAACGGTAGCGAGGTGATGATGGAACCCAGCCTGCCGCTTGGTGTGGTGCCGCATGTCCAATTCGAAGAAGTAGCATCCGCGCCAGGAAGCTTTCTGATGTTGTCCGACGGAGTCATCGAAGCAGAGAACGCGCAGCGCGAGCTCTTCGGGTTCGACCGAACGCGGGAGATCAGTGGGGAGTCCGCAGCCAAGATCGCGGCGGCGGCGAAAGCCTGGGGCCAAAACGACGACATCACGGTGGTTAGCGTGCGGAGGAATGCGTGATGAGCTTAGAAACCTACAAGCAGATCCGATACGGCGGCCGAGAAGCCAGGCAGCACGGGAGTTTCCAGCGTATCGGCGACTCGAAGCAAGCGAATTCCGGTAGGCGTTTGAATGAAGACTTCGCCGTTTTCATAGTCGAACTGCCAAACTTCCTGGCTGCCCGCAGCGAGGTACTCGAGCGTCTTGGCGTGGACGTCGACCGCGCTTTCGGAGGGGGAGATCACTTCGACGGCGATATCGGGGGCGCAGGGCAAGGGGATCTTTTTGCGGTCGACGCCGTCGAGCCGGTCGAGAAGAAAAACGGAAACATCAGGCCTACGCACCGTTCTGGGAGCGGTAAGGCAATCCACTTCGCCGAGGGCCACCCCAATCGGGCGCTGCGCGAAGTAGTTTCCCAGTATGCGTTCAACGTTGTGACGAACTTTGGCGTGCAGGGGCGTTCCACTGGACAAAGCGATCAGTTCTCCGTCTACCAATTCAAAGTCCGCAGTCTCTGGAGTGGTCATCCGGGCGAATTCTTCGACGGTCATCAGCGTGCTTGTGCTCATGCTTGCTCCACTTCCATCGTAGCGCGGCGCTTTGCGGAATATTGGGGCCAGAACGACGACATCACAGTGGTCACCGTTCGGAGGAGCGCATGCTAATCCGCGAATGGATCCCAAACGTAGGTCAGGTTGAGTACAAAGCCGGCCACGGGGCCTTCTCCCTCAACTTGATCAATTTCAGTTCGGGTTTCCACCTCACCGTTGGGACGGTAGATGGTTACAGACCGATCCTGCGGGTCAATCAGCCAGCCCAGTTGCGCGCCTTGCGAGAGGTATTCGGCCATCTTCCCTTGCAGCGGCTTCAACCGGTCGCTCTCGGACTTCACTTCGATGACAAAGTCAGGACAAAGATGCCAGAAGGACTTACGCTTACGAGAACCGAGTTGCTCGACCCTCGATTTCAGAGTCCAAGACGCGTCGGGGGAACGGCGGGCACCGTTGGGGAGGACAAAGCCGGTGGAGGAATCGCCGACCAACCCTCGGCGATCCTTTTTGGCCCAATTGCGCAGTTCGCCCGCAACCTCGGAATTAGAAAGGCCAGTATCGGAATGAGTGGGCGGTGTCACAATCAGTTCCCCTTCCGCAGACATTTCGAAGTGCAGATCGGGATGTTCTGCGCAAAACGCGGCGAACTCCTCATCGCTCATGGGCGGAGCCGTCAGCGTAGCAGGCAGGAACGCTTCGTCAATGAGGAACGCCATAGCGTCAGTGTAGCGCCAAACTGCTTTCGGGGAAAACTGGATACAGAAGCCGCCAAGGCCTGGGGCGAGAACGACGACATCACGGTGGTTACCGTGCGGAGGAACGCATGCTAATCCGCGAATGGATCCCAAACGTAGGTCAGGTTGAGTACAAAGCCCGCCACAGGGCCTTCTCCCTCAACTTGATCAATTCCCGTTCGAGTTTCTACTTCGCCGTTGGGACGGTAGATGGTGATGGACCGATCCTGCGGATCGATCAGCCAGCCCAGTTGGGCACCTTGCGACAGGTATTCGGCCATCTTCCCTTGCAGCGGCTTCAACCGGTCGCTCTCGGACTTCACTTCGATAACAAAGTCAGGACAAAGATGCCAGAAAGACTTATGCTTACGAGAACCGAGTTGC
>JBKJUN010000483.1:0-3339 GCA_046590555.1 Bryobacter sp.
GCGAAATGGTTGGTGTCTCTAGAAGCCCACGCAACATTGCTCATCGCCTGATCGAAGAGCTCATGCTGATCGCCAATGAAGCAGTCGCCTCACATCTCGAGGCGGCTGGAATCCCCAGCCTTTATCGCATCCACGAAATCCCTGACGCCAAGCGCGTCGCCGATTTTGAAGAAGCCGCATCCAAGTTCGGCGTATCCCTCGGCCTCGGAGGTGTCGCCGTCAAGAAGTTCTCAAACATCAAAAGCACCCGCGATGGCCGTAAGATTCGCAAAGACGTTTTTATCGGTAACCCAAGCGCTACCGTCTCCTCAAAGCACTACCAAAAGTTGGTTGCCAAAATCGAAGGCAAGCCCGAAGAGCGCATCGTAAGCTTCCTCATGCTGCGCTCCCTCAAACAGGCCCGCTACTCCTTCGAAAACGAAGGCCACTTCGCCCTGGCTTCAAAAGCCTACACACACTTCACCTCACCCATTCGTCGCTATCCCGACCTCGTCGTCCACCGCGTGCTAAGCGGCATGACCTACGACGAAGATACGCTCAAGGACCTCGGCAACGACACCAGCTTCACCGAGCGAAGAGCCGCCGATGCCGAGCGCGAACTCGTCGAGTGGAAGAAGATGCGCTTCATGAGCGACAAGGTTGGCGACGAATTCAACGCCATGATCATCTCGACTACAAAGTTCGGCTGCTTCGTCGAACTCGAAGAGCTCTTCATCGAGGGCCTGCTCCCGATCGACGCACTCCCAAAAGACAACTACTCTTATCAGGAAAACACCCGACGCATCGTCGGCCAGCGCTCCAAGCGTAGTTTCGCAATCGGTGACGCTGTCCGCGTCGCTCTCGTCAAAATTGACCTTGCCGAGAAGCGCCTTACCTTTATGCTGGTGAGCCCCTAGCGATAGGTTGTTAAACTAACGACATGTCAGCTCGTGCAACTACCCTCAAGGGGAATCCTCTTACTCTCGCCGGACCAGAACTCAAGGTCGGCGACAAGGCCCCTGATTTTGAATTGATCGGCTCCGATTTGAAGCCGGTAACCCTCGGTGATGGCGGAACGGTTCGCATCTTCAGCGTCGTCCCCAGCCTCGACACCCCTGTTTGTGATGCGCAGACCAAACGCTTCAACGAAGAAGTCACCAAGATGGAAAATGTGGAAGTAATCACCGTCTCCATGGATCTGCCCTTTGCGCAGAGCCGTTGGTGCGGTGCTTTTGGCGTCGACAAAGTGAAGATGCTCAGCGACCACAAAACCGCCAGCTTCGGCACCAACTATGGAACGCTCATCGAGCCCCTGCGCATCGAAAGCCGTGCCATTTTCGTCGTCGACAAGAGCAATGTGATCCAGCACGTCGAGTATGTTAGCGAAGTGGCAGACCACCCCAACTACGACTCGGCTCTGGCCGCTGCCAAGGCATCCGCTTAAGCAAAATCATCAAAGCCGCCGCCAGCACCACCATACCCAGAGTCGAAGGCTCGGGAATCGGCTGGAATACTGGCGGCGGTTGTGTATTTGGAGGGTTCACTGGATCCTCGGGACCACCCGCAGGAGGTCCAGCCGGAGGGCCTGTTGGCGGCTTTGCCGGTGGAGGATTTGATTCACCCGGCGGCGTAACCACAGTTGGCGGCACATAAAGCAACGGCGGTGATCCCCCGGAAATCAGGATCGTTGGAGAAGAATAAATCGGGGGAACAAAAATCGAAGGCGGCAACGGAAGCTCCCCAAAATAGAAAACTGGGCCACCGATACCAATCGGGCCGGCACCTATGAAGCTTGGGGGCAAATCCAGCCTTGCGATTTCGATTGGCCTGATTGAGGGCAGCAGAATTCCCGGCGGCGGAATCGTCAACGGCTGAGATGCAACAAAGATCAGAGGATTGGAATTGATGATGATGATTTCACCGCCCTTACCGGATGGGGGCAAACCTCCAGGCAACCCGCCACCAATTATCCCTGGCCCGATCACCGGTGGAGCGACATTGAAAATGGTTTCAGGAATTTTCCCGCTCAGCGAGAGTAAAGGCAGCGGCCCATTACCCCGAAGCTCAAACAAAGGTCCATCTGAATCACGTCGGTTCGCCTCCTCAGCCATGGCTTGAAACACCGGAATGTCCCAACTGGGAAGATCCAGTACCGCTTCGGTCGGCTCGCCAACCGTCTGCACAGGGCCGTTGGCCACCAGCGAAATCCGATTGCCACAACGTCCGCGAATCAAATTCAGGCCGTCGCTCAGCAAAATCTCCCCAGACTTCAGATAGAGCCGCTGCGCAGTCCAGAAGATACGGTTGCCAATGCGATAGGAAACATAGCCTTGCGCAGGCTTGGTCAACCGAAAAAACTTTAGCAGATCCATCTGAATCCCCTTGTAGTGCTCACGCACCACGGGATCGCTAGCCACCTTCGATTTCACTTCATCACGCGTAACCGTGCCGCCAGGCACAACAGAAAACGGAAAGACCTTCCTTTTGCTCAGGTCAACTTTGAAGTTGTTGGGCAATTCTTCGGCGTGAAAGCGGGCCGCAACGCGATTTTCGGGCTTCTGTTCACGTGAGCACGAGAAAAGGAGCAGGATCGCAGAAGTGCACAACAGAAGCTTCATCACTAGAGTCTTAACCTTAGAGTCTAGCGCCGATGCCCGATGGTACAATCCAACTTTGGTACCAACCAGCCTACTTCAGAGCCAAAATCTTGACGCAATTGTAGTTTCGACCCTCATCCAGATCCGATACTACACAGGTTTTAAGGGCTCAAATGCCCTCCTTCTCATCAGCAACAAAGGCAACATTCTCTTTACAGATCCCCGCTATACGACGCAGGCGACTCATGAGTCGAATTGCCCTGTGACGATCGTTAATGGCCCGCTCTTCAAGGCACTTGCATCAAAGCTTAAGACGCTTAAAGCCAAACGCATTGGCTTTGAGGACACCAAAATCTCCTACACGCTCTATCGTGGGCTTACGGAACTGGGTGAGCTGGTCCCCCTCGGCGATGCCATCGAAAAACCTCGTTGGGTAAAGACGCTACAGGAAATCACAGCAATCAGGGCCAGCGTGAAACTAAACTCGATGGCCCTCGATCAAGCCATGAAGCGCTTCAAGGTTGGCATGAAAGAAATGGATCTCGCGGCCGAGATCGACCACCAAATGCGAAAACTCGGCGCCGAAGGTAACGCCTTCGACACCATTGTTGCCAGCGGGCCTCATTCGGCTCTTCCCCATGCTCATCCCAGAAACGAACGCATCGAAGCTGGTTCTTACCTCTTGATTGACATGGGTGCCTGCCTCAACGGCTATATGAGCGACATGACTCGTACATTCGGTGTGGCCAGCGTCCCACGCAAA
>JBKJUN010000639.1:0-5566 GCA_046590555.1 Bryobacter sp.
CAAAACCGCTATACCGGCAATAACTATGAGGAGAAAGGGCGCTTGTTCCTGGCTACGCGTGGGGAAGTTACACATGTGACTGGGGTGCGCAAGCCGGTGATCCTGTCTAGGATCGATGAGAACAAAGTTCTGGGCTCTAAAATCGAGGGCGGTTGGAATTCCGTGCACCTGATCGTACGCGGCAATGTGCTGATCCACAACATCAACGGCCAGATGATGAGCATGGTGATCGACGATGACCCCGCCCGGCCGAGGCAAGGACAGATCGGGGTTCAGGTTCATGTCGGGCCGCCAATGCGAGTCGACTATCGCAAGTGGCGCCTCAAGCGGCTCCCGGCTTGAACCAGTAGTAAATCAAATGTCCTCCAAGATCCTGCCGATTGCTTCAGCCACCAACGACAGCTACTTATTGCCGCAGATGGCGACGTTGTAGTCTCTGAAGCAGCGCTTGAGCCCGGGTTATCAGCTTGAACTTTACCTGATCCATTCGGGCATGTCACAAGCCGGTATCGACTTGATCTCTTCCATCGTCACAACCCATTCGATGCTTCCTTCGCATCTGCAACTTGAATCCATGCCCTACGATTCGCAGTTCCCGCGAGAGGCGGCCTTTCCACTACTGCTGGCCGAGCTATTGCCTGAGTCGCCATAACGCATACTTTTCCTCGATGCGGATTTGCTGGTGATGGACGATCTGTCAAAGATCTGGGAGTCTCCACTGGATGACTGTGTGGTTGCTGCAATAGCTGATTCTACGGTGCCGCTCTGCTCTTCGCCACGCGGAGTTAAGGGTTGGCAGGGGTTGGGTATACCGGCAGACACCGCCTATTGCAATGGTGGAGTTTTGCTGATTCATCTGGCGCGATGGCGGAAGCGTGAGATCACTGCGAAAGTAAATAGATATCTCAAGATCACCGCTGAGCAGATCGACTTTCTCCATCAGGAGGCCATGAACGCCGTTCTTTGGAATGAATGGAAGTCGCTCGATGCACGTTAGAATCTGCTGGCGAGCGATGCAGGGAGACTCCACCAGCGTTGTGCTTCGGATTCCTGACGGCACCCAGGCATCTTGCATTTCGCCGGCCGTATGAAGCCTTGGCGCTTCCAGGCCGGTGGCCCTTTCAACAAGTCCTACCAGGAGATTCTTTGAAGCTTGAGCCACGTCGTTGCAGCTCAACCGTCAACCATTCGTGATCACATACGACCGATTCTTTCGCGCTGCCCTATATCCTCTAGATCAGTATCTGTGGAGAAGACGACTGCTATGAAGCCAACAATATCAATCCTGCTTCCTGCGATGAAGGGGTTTGAAAGTGTGTTGGCTGCACGCGATGCCTGGGAGGCGCAAACTCGACGCGAAGCGCTTGAGATCCTGATGCTTTGTCCCGATCATTATTTTGGTTGGAAAGGCAGACCTTCACGAGGCGCGTGCGCTGGGAGTGGGCAAGGCTGCTAGTGAATACGTCATGCTTGCCGAAGATCATTGCCTGCCCGATCCCGAGTGGACGCAGGCAATGCTGGATCGACTTTCAGAAGGGTGGGAAGCCCATTGGCCCTGCACTCCGTGCGGGCAATCGCACCAACGTATGGGCCGAAGGGTCCTTTCTGATTGGGTATGGCGAGTGGATGATGCCGATCCAGAGTGGTCCAGCGAAGATTCTTTGCGGCTGGAACGCAATCGTTCGCACGCAACTGTTACGGCAGGCAGAATCTTCGCTCTCAGATGAGATGTTGGTTGGCAATTTCCTGATTCGCAGGCTCGTGCGGCAGAATTGTCGTTTCTATCTGGAGGCCCGTGCGCGGATGAGACACTTTGACCCCTCAAGCTGGTCGTATGAGTTTCGACTACTCGCAATCGTAGGCATGGGTTTTGGAGCTTTGCGGACCAGACATTGGGCTCTACCGGCGCGGCTCCTCTATCCACTTGCTGCTCCCGCCATTGCGTTTTTACACTGGAAGCGAGCCTTCATCCACTACCGCCGCGCGGGCTCAGCCTGCGGAATGTCCTGGCCTACAATTGCTGCGGCGTCTCTATTCGCCCTCGCTTGGGGACTGGGCGAAGGCGCTGGAGCAGTCTTGGGTGTGAATCGAGTTGCTCCTCACCTTTGGCGTACCGAAGTCAAGCCAGTGAGCCGCGAGGATGTGGCCCAATCTACCGCGCACGAAGCAGCTTTTAGAGGCTAGGCGAGCGCTAAATTCAGATTCTCGATTGCTTCGTCGACTTCGGCTGTGTTCTTAAAGCCTACGGTCACGCTGTCGACTCCAGCATTCTGGAAGGCGAACTTCATTGCAGCCTGGCGGTCTTCGCGGCGGGTAAAGGCTCCTTCGCCGATCAGCTTCATGCTGATTACGCCCATGCCTTCGGCGTGCACCTGTTTGGTGTGGGTGACGACTTCAGGTACGTTGCCAGCTTCACGCGTGTTGTACTCTTCGGCGTCCATCTTGGTGCCGTTGTGGTTCATCCGGATCATGGCGATTTCGAGCCACTTGTTTTGCGGGAAGCGGCGCAGAGCGGGAAGGCCGTGCACAGAGGCACCGTGTCCCACGACTGCCTTCTTGACCTTTGCTTCGAGGATGCCGTCCTGCCAGCGGGCTGTGTCGGTGGGCCAGGTGGCGACGTGCTGGTAGTGCAGCAGCATCACGTCGAAATAATCGGTGTTGGCGAGCTTGCGCAATTCGTCGAGCTTGGTCTGAGGGTCGACGCCTTCACGCGTTGTTACCTTCGACATCAGCCGGTAGGAATCGCGTGGAATCCCTTTGAGGGCGACGCCCAGCATGCGGTGCATGTCGCCGTAGCTTTCTGCGGTCTCAAAGAAACGAATGCCATTGTCATAGGCATGGCGAACGAGCCTGGTGAATTGATCCTGCCCGAGTTCGCGCTGGGTTCTGCCACTCATGGTGCCAGTGCCGAAGGCGAGCCGGGTAACCTTTACGCCCGACTTGCCAAGTGTTACCCAATCCGTTGCCTTGCCTCGTGCCGCCAGCATGGGCAGAGTGCTTGTACCTGCCAATATGCCTGCGGCAAGACCGGTGTTCAAAAATCTACGTCTGGAACAATTTTTCATGGGTCGATTCTCCGAATGATCAGAATCGTATCAGGTTCTGAGATCGAATGCAGCCGTCTGGCTTGACAGACCCGCATGTCCGGTGGTGTGGGAGGGGCGGCGGGTGACCGCCGCCCCTATCCCGATCAATGTTCGAGGAAGGTTGACGTCAGCACGGCAGCCTGACGATCAAAGGTCAGCCGCTTCAGGTTTGTAGAATCCGTAATTCAACTTTCTCGCAAAAACCCGGGATATCAGCGCTTAGACGGTCTGACCCCCAAATTGCTTTTGTTAAAAGTTAATGCGACTACTACAAAGGGTTTGGGCAACGAAGACCTTAGAGAAATCAATTCTGCTATTGATGGCAGGACTGTTGGCGGGCTGTGCGGGTACGGCTAAGTCTGACGGAAGCTCTGAGCTTGGTTCGGACGGCCCTGCAAGGCAAGACAATCTGCCCTTGCGTCAGGATGGCAATATCGCTTCCGGGCGAGAAGTGTTCCGATTCGAGACCTTCGGCAATGAGGGTTTCTGGACGGATGCCGTGCGCATGCCGCAAGGCATCAAAGCAGCCAGCGTCACACCCCTGCAAGCGCTGAAGCTAGGATTAAGCGTCGCTGTGGATGCCCTTGATGCCAAAACGCGAGATTCGTTGATGGAACAGTTGAAGGCCGATTCCAGCGGAAATTCTTCCTCGCTGCTCAATGATCCGGCCATGACAGCCAAACTTGTGAACGCCAACGCCGTTATCGGCATGCCCATTAAAGACAGCAACCACGACGGGTTGCTTGACGTGAACAAGGGAGATAAAGCCGGTGTAAGTTGTGCACTTTGCCATACCATCACGGACGGTTCCCTCTTTAACCTGCCGAATGGCGACTCCATCGGTCATCGTCTAGACGGCCGCACCAATCACAACGTGAACCTCGGGACAATATTGGCCACAGGGGCCAATTCAAGGGCTTTGTACCACTATTGCAGCTCCCTTTGGCAGCGACGGCGCTATCGCGCGGCTGGATAATTTCGGCAACCTGGTTTACACGTCGCTGTTCGATTTAACCGAGCTCACAACACCGGGAGGACGCGCGTTTCTGCACAAGTTGGCGGGGGCTGCAGGAGATGAACTCGCGGATAACTACGTAAAAATTCTCAAGGATACCGGGGTGAAAGGATACCCCTTTGTGAAAGCGGCGTCGCATCCTCAACCAGGAAGCGAAGATGCTCCAATCGGTCTGAGCGTTGACAACGTCAAGCTCCTGGACCTCAACGCCTATCAAGCAAGTTTGCAGGCTCCAGAGGGAGTAACGACCGATGCTCAAGCCGCCACCCGCGGGCGGCGGGCATTCCGAACCGTTGGATGCACTTCCTGCCACAACGTTGACCAGGGCAAGCCGGTGCCTTCTTTTATGGTTCCAATGAAAGAAGTCTTTCCGGGTGATCATCCAGCAGTTCTTTTGCAACGAGTTCCGCCGCTAAACCCGATCAAGGATACGCCTGGCGTATTTTTCGATGACAAGATGGCCGTCGTCAATGCGAGCCTTCGAGGCGGCATCCGCGGCGTCGCTCTGCCTTTACTGCTGGATCTCGCGCGCAAACCTGCATTTCTGCACGACCAATCTGCAACCAGCCTAAATAATCTACTCGATCCCGTGCGTGGCACGAATGTTCCGCATCCTTTCTATATTTCCGGGACGAAGGACCGCGCGGACATGGTCGAGTATCTCCGAAGTCTCGGCACGAACAACGCTGTCAGCAAATAGCACACTACAGCGAACCAAAAATCTTGAACGCAAATCACCCAAGGGATAGAAATACGATGATCAAAGACCAATTACTCCATGAAGTTAACAAAGCGGAACCAGGAAGACGAGGATTCCTTCGCCAGGCATCCGTGGCGGGCGCCGCCGCCGGCGCGGCTCTCCTGCTCGGGGGGACGGTTCAAGCAGAGGGGTTCAACAATGGCGACAGAAAGAAATCGAGAAGTACTTTTCTCGATATCCAAAGGCACGAAAACGATCACGTCGCCTTCCTTCTGAATGCGCTTGGCGCTGCCGCGCGCCCCAAACCAACGTTCCAAAATCTTGTGCAGCCCAATTTCCTTAAATTTGCCCTGGTTGCACAAGCACTCGAAAATACTGGTGTTGGTGCCTATCTCGGTGCCGCTCCGGTTATCTTGAGTCGCGCATACCTGGCGGCTGCAGGTTCGATTGGATTCATCGAAGCCCGCCATGCCGGGTGGCTCAATTCGTTGGTAGAAGTTCCGATAACGACGAACGTATTCGGAATGGAACAGAGTTTTGAGATGCCCCTGACGGCCGCGCAGGTGGTCACTCTAGCATCGCCTTTTATCGCAAGCCTGAACGGCGGCCCGCCAGTGGATTACTCGGCAACACCATCGGCTGCAAATGACTTCGCGATTCTGAATTTCGCCCTGGCTTTGGAATACCTGGAGGCAGATTTTTATAATCTAAACGTCGCCAATTTTTAATTCGCGAGTGGCCTTTTAGGAAGGCGGCCAGACTCGG
>JBKJUN010000764.1:0-4187 GCA_046590555.1 Bryobacter sp.
AACTTTTTGTTATGACGGCAACACAACAGAAAACTGTGCGGGAGGCCCAGCGGGGACTAATTTGTTGGGCCGGGCAACGATGGTGGTGAGTGGGGATTACCGTACCAAGATGCTGGCCTATGACGGGCTGGGCCGTGTGACGCAAAGTGCACAGAAGTTTGCGGCTGAGCCGGATCTGGTCTTTGGCTATCAGTACACGCAGGCCGGCGGAGTCTCGGAGATTCAGTACCCATCGGGGAAGCGCGTGGCAAGTTGCTTTGATGGCTCCGGGCAGGCGAAAGAAGTCAAGAATGGTGCCACCAACGCAGCCTGGGTAAGTGCCATGCAATATGAAGTGAATGGTGCGGTGAAGCAAGCGACACTGGGCAATGGCGTGATTGAGACGCGCGACTACAATTCGCGATGGCAAGCCAGGACGGTGAAGGCGATGCAGGGGGCAACGAGCTTGCTGGAATTGCAATATCGGTATTGCCCGCTGGACGGGGATGCCTGCAATACGAACAACGGGAACGTGATTTCGCAGCGGGTAGTGCATAGCGGTTTGAATGCTTTGATGGGTTACGAATATGATTCGCTGAACCGTTTGAAGAGAGCAGTGGATACAGCCAATAGCTTTGAGCAGGTCTTTGATTATGACCGTTGGGGGAACCGGGCGCTGACGTCGGGGTATCGACCGTATTCTGGGATGACTGTGGCAGCGCTGGCGGCTTACAACTCGGGGAAGAATCAATTGAATGCCCAAATGGAATTGCCGCCGCTCGGGGCTTATACAGCTTTCCAGTATGACTTGCGAGGGAACCAGTTGACGCAGGTGGGCGGGCGAGCGTACACGTTTGACGCGGAGAACAAGATGGTGGAGGCCAAGACGCAAGGAGTGACGCAGGGGCAGTACCGCTATGACGGAGAAGGCCGCCGCGTGGAGGTAATCGCTGGCGGAAAGACAACTCGATTTGTGTATGACGCGTTTGGCGGGCTTGCGGCGGAGTATGAGGTTGGGGCAAGCAGCGGTGCGATGGAGACGACGTATCTGGTGGGGGATGCATTGGGCAGTACACGCCTCGCGATAAGGCCGGACGGGAGCTTGCGGCGGTATGAGTATGCTCCGTTTGGGGAAGAGATTGAGAGTGGGAGTTTTGGCCGGGGGACTGAGTATGGGGAGGCGGCGGGGAAGGCGCGAGTGTCGCAGCGGTTTACTTCGAAAGAGAGGGATGCTGACACGGGGTTGGATTACTTTGAGGCAAGATATTACTCGGGGGCGATGGGGCGGTTTGGTTCTATTGATCCAGAGAGTGTTGGGGCCTCGGAACAGAACCCGGGCACCTGGAATGCATATGTATACGTGGCCAATAACCCGATGGCCTTCATCGACCCTGATGGAAAAGCGCAATTTCCAGCGGCATCAACCGGGGGAAGTTGCGAGCCGTTCAATGAGAATCTTTCTCCTAAACTGCGCTCTGCGTGGTTGCTTGAAATGGCAAAATCGAACCCTTGGGATTCAACTTGGCTTAACGCCAGTCCTTCTGATGCATACACGTCACGCAACGATTCCAAGTCGAAATCACCCCAGGACGATGCCTTCGGTTGTGGTGTCCTTACATCTTGCGGTACTGGTGATTGGTCTGGTCAAGACGCAACGCCCGTCAAGGCTACCCTGACGGCGCGCAGACCCCGCGCGGCCTGGACCGCCGCCGCGTCCCGTGCAAAGGAGCATATATGGAGGCGAAGGAGCAAAAAGAATGTGGACAGCCTGCCTAGTCCCAACGCCATTCTTCCGTTTTCCTTAATGTTTTTGAGGACTTCTTCCCCCAATTCCAGCCTCGGTTTGTCTTTCGGCTTCACGATGAGTTGCACCTCGACGCCGTTAAGCATTGAAGAATGAATCACTTAGCAAAAAATTACTGATGCTCACAAATGTCTGGATTTTGCAAAAATTCCAGTAGGGACGGGCACACCCGTACCAATCCAAAGAATGTTGTCAGCCTGAAGTGTCCCAGCGCCAATTGTTCATTTTCCTCAATGTTTTTGAGACCTTTTCTATCAATCCTCGTCTCAGCTTGCCCTTTGCCTTCCTGATCAATTCAGCCCTATTCCCTAATATCGATCAGAATCAATCCCTTAGCCCAAAGCCAAAACACTCCCAAAAGTCAGAATTTCGCAAAAATCACGGAAGGGACGGGTGCACCCGTACTAACCAGCATGGCCCGAACCATTTCACTCTAATCCCGGGCCAGCGAATCGATCCACGATGCCAACAGTCCTAGCAAACGCCGCATGTCCGCTCCGGGAGCCGGTGAGCCGATACTGGTGGCATGTGCTGGGAAGGCGCAGCCAGAACGGGCGGCTTGGCCCAGACCGAATGCATCGCTTAGGCCAAGCCTAACTGCAGATTCCACGCGTGCTACAGCCGTACCCAGAAATTCGTTTTGACGCCAGCAACCAAGCTAGGCCGTATGCGTGCGTAGCACCTGGACGTATCTGTCCGGGGGGCTATCAGCGATGACGGTTTCAACCCGCGACCCCTGTTAGGGGATGAGAGTGGCACCCTCGTGAAGTGCGGCCAGGGCTTGGTCCATGGTGACTAAGGTTCCCCCATGCCTGCGCGCCAGCAGGACGAGGTAGGCATCGGTAACTTGTTTGTGCCCGGTGATCCTGGCTGAAGGCAAATCGAGATACGAGACGTCATCGGGCCAGAATTCATGGAGCGGGAGAGCAGAGATCGATTTCAGCAGTAACTGCGCAGATTCCGCTGTCGCTTCAACGCCAGCGCGCAGGTGGAACCGATGGAGCGCTCCTTGGGTTATCGGGCAAGTTGCAAATCGATGGCCTTTTCGATACCAGGCCGCCGCCCGCGCATTCAGACTGTGCTCGGGGGTTGCCAGTGCGATTAGAATATTTGAGTCGAGAAGGTGGACCTTATTCTTCATCTTCGAGCGCTCTGACATCATCGGAGCTAACCGGCCGGGTGCAATGAAAAGTGGGGAAACCGTAGTCGCTCATCTCGATAGTTGCGCCTTTGGAGCGATGGGCCGACTGGAGAATGAGCTCACCCACCACTTGCCCGAGACTGCGATTTTGGTCGCGAGCGATTGCCTTGGCTAGATGGTACGACTCATCTGGAATATCAAGCGTAGTGCGCACAAACGCATCATAACACAAACGCACAGCATTGCGCCAACGTGGGTGAGAGGCTTAATTGGGCATGTCGCCAATCGTGCAAAACTGACCTCTTAGCGATCACCAGGAATTGTAGTACACCCCATGACTGAGACAAATCACTATCAAGAAAAATGAGGACAACTCTTCGGTTTTGGCATGTGGACAGTTTCGCCCGCAAAAAGTGAGAAGGGGAAGGGGCCTAACCAGGCTCAGCACCTTCAGGCTCATTCTTCAATGAGGAAATGCTCTCTGCACCTCGCTATCATAGTGATTTAAGCCATGTCTGACTCCCTGATCATCGCGAATCGTGAATTCCGTTCCCGCCTTCTGATTGGCACCGGGAAATACCGCAGTTTCCCAGAAATGCAGCAATGCCACACCTCCTCCGGTGCCGAAGTCGTCACCGTTGCTGTCCGCCGCGTCGAACTCGACCGCTCTCAGGAAAGCCTCCTCAACTACATCGACCCGCAGCACTACTTCCTGCTCCCCAACACAGCCGCCTGCTACACAGCCGAAGACGCCATCCGCACCGCCCGCCTCGGCCGCGAAGTTGGCCTCTCTGACTGGGTCAAGCTCGAAGTCATCGGCGACCAGAAGACCCTTTACCCTGACGTTATCGGCCTCATCGAAGCCACAAAGGTTTTGGTCAAAGAAGGCTTCACCGTGCTGCCTTATACCAACGATGACCTGATCGTGGCCCGCAAGCTGATCGATGCAGGCGCTGCTGCGGTGATGCCCATGGGTGCCCCGATCGGCTCCGGCCTCGGCATCCAGAACATCGCCAACCTGCGCATCCTGCGCGAGATGATCACCGAGGTCCCGTTGATCGTGGATGCAGGCGTAGGCACTGCCAGCGACGCAGCCATAGCGATGGAACTGGGCTACGACGGCGTCCTCTTAAACACCGCAGTCGCCGAAGCCTTGGACAGCGTCAAAATGGCTGAAGCGATGAAGCACGCAGTGATCGCCGGACGATTAGCCTTCCTCGCTGGCCGAATGCCCCGCCGCCTTTACGCTTCCGCCAGCAGCCC
>JBKJUN010000871.1:0-6301 GCA_046590555.1 Bryobacter sp.
CGTTGAAAAAGTATGAAATGCCCACTTGGCATCAGGCGAGAATTCGTAGCTATGTGTGCCGGCCTGATTCTCGGGCGTGATACGCTCCAGTTTGCCCGACCCATCCAGCGGAACACGATACAGATACTTCTGTGTCCCATTACGCGGAGAGGCATAAAAGTAGTACCAACCGCCTGCTTCGTCGATCACCCCGCGGTCAATCATGTCGTACTCGCCCGGGGTCAGCAAGAGAACTTCCTTGCCTTCACGAGACCAAAGAAACGCATGACGCCAGCCGTCTTTTTCGCTCACGACAACGAACGCCTTGCCACCTCGAACCCACACGAGTCCAGAATTCTTCCCCTCACTCGACTCAACCCACGCCTCATTCGATTCCTGATAGATCCGCCTCAAATCACCCTTAAGATTCACCAGCAGAAACTCGCGTTCATTCCGAAATCGACTGAACTTTTCGACAACTACTTCATTCGAGTTTCCAGCCCAATCCACTTGGCCCAGATACATACCTTCTTGAGGTGATGGGATCGGCAACCACTGAACGCTCTTCCCATCGGAATCTGCTACACCGACTCGAAGTTTTGGGATTGCCTCCCCAACTCTGGCGAACCGGAGATTTTGCACGCCTGGATACGACGGATCATCAGGCACCAGAACGGATCGTTGCCTCACATTGGTGAGATCCGATTCGACAAACACGACGCGCTTCCCATCGGGGCTCCAGGTCGGGTTTTGATAACGAAGATCTCGATCCGCAAATCGCTTTGTCAGTTGAATTCGCTGGCCACTCTGTAGCTCACGCACGAAAAGCTCTTGACCTTGAAACTCCAGCACGCTCTTTCCATCAGACGACAGCAATTTACCGTGCTCCGATTTCTTCGCCTCAATGCGCTGACCACTGAGGACATCAAATGTCGCCCACGTCATCTTTTGCGTTTTCGGGTCACGCTCCTGCAATGCGTATCCTGAACCATCGGCAAGCCATTCCCCTTGAAAGATCTCGGCTCTGAACTCATTCCGTTCATAAATTCCCTTCAGCCGATTCTCTGTTTCCTTTTGCCATGAAGAGTCACCAGAGGCTTGGGCGTAGCAGTTGATAGCTGTCACTAAAAAGATTGTGAACAAGCAGGCGCGGGCTTTCATCGGGTACTCCTTCATTTTCAAGCTTGGCTAGCAGCGAGATGCAGCGAAGATATCACAGCCCTCATACCAGATAGCTGAAACACAGGCGATTTAAGATAAAAGCATGAAACTTACTGCCGCGAGCCAGGTCCAATCAGCACAGGAACTCATCTCGAACAAAATTGCCGAGTTCGGCGGCTGGTGCGGACATACCCTTAGCAAAATGCGCAAGCTCATCCACGAGGAAGAGAATATCGACGACTCCGCTTTCAAGGCCCTAATCCGTCAGTCGGTCGACTTCGCGGGGCCAAAGCAAACATCAATCCCGACTAGCAACCGACCCGGCCAGAGTGGGGTATCTGCGAGAAACATTCCCTTCAGTAGTTCGGTGTTGAATCCCTCGAAATTTTGCACACGCGCGATAGAGCGATTACCGGCACCGACGCATCTCACCTCCGCAAACCACTGCAATAAACTCATAGAAGTTTGCAACGAAAATTCCGCAATTCTGGGCCTGGGATTGGGGTCACTCCTTAGACCGTGGCGCATAAAAAAACGCCGTAGTGGCGAATCCTTACCCATGAAGCGCGGACGAAACCCACAAACGGCAGACTCATAAGCATTGGGCTGGTCTGGTCAAGCTAGGCGAATCACCTGCCCAAGTTGGATCGAATCGAGCACCCGCAGAGCTTCTGGCACCAACGGCCTCAAGTCGCTGAGCCGGTTCGTTGGGGCGCAGAGCACGACAATCGAGATTCGTCGGATTTTTAGAATCTGCTGGAACGAGATCTCCTGGTCCGTGGTAACCATGACCTCGAATCCCGCAGCTTCGGCGGCGGCCAACAAGGCACCGTTCTTGAGACCGGCCAATCCGGCATAGGCCGCAGTTTGACAGTTGTGAGCACCCAAGAGTAGCCGAAGCCGTTGGTCAACACACTCGTCAATCAAGATTCTCATCAAACGCGCGCCAAGCGGAGTTCCTTCGACTCTTCGAGTACCTAGATGGCGATTTGGCGGCTGACTGTGGGGAAACCTTCGAGAAAATCGTCCAAGGACTCCCCGTTTTCTAAGTACTCGAACAGCGTCTTAACGGGCACCCGCGTGCCGCAAAATACTGGGACTCCGTGCATTAGCTCGGGATCTCGAGTGACGGCTTCTTGCATGCCCCAATTGTCGCGCATCGAGGTGTAGTTTGTGCATAGGTCATGATTAACGGCACAGCGCAGAGCTTTCGATACGACAAGCTGAAATCTTCCTCCGGCGATCTTGGGAAGCACTGTTAAACCTGGTGGTTCCCTATTGGGCAGACACCCGAAAGCAGACCTACCGGTGTTAAAATTCACCCCATGCTCCGACTCCTGCTCCTACTCGCTATCGTCCAGGCCACCCTCCTGGCCGACTTCCGCGCCGCAGTAGTCAAAGTCGACATCACTCCCACCGACCCTCAGCCCCTGCTCGGCTACCAGGCTCGCACCTCCACCGGCGTCCACGATCCTCTCTTCCATCGTGTCCTCGCCCTCGACGACGGCACCCTCCAGTTCTTCCTCGTCTCAACCGACATCGCACTTATCTCCCCATCCGTCTACGACGACTTCTGCCGCGAGCTCAAAGCCGAAACCGGTATCGACCGCCACCAACTCTGGTGGACCAACACTCACACTCACTCCGCGCCAGAAGTGGGCCCTGCCGGGCTTCCCCAGGCCTTCATGCCAGAGCGCTACAAACACATTCGCGACAACACCTACACCAACCTCGTCAAACGCAAACTCCTCGATGCAATCCGCCAGGCTCGCACCCAACTCGCCCCCGCCCGCCTCGCCGTCGGCTCCGGCTTTGCCCTGGCCAACATTAATCGTCGCGCCAAAGACATCGATGGAAAAATCAAACTCGGCCTCAACCCCTACGGCCCCGTCGACCGTCAAATCGGCCTGCTCCGCATCGAAAAAGCCGATGGAGCACTACTCGCCCTGGTAGCCAACTACGCCATCCACGGTACTGCCTTGGGCGGCGGCAACCTCCAGATAAGCGGCGACGTGCCCGGTATCGTAGCCGCCTACATCGAGGCGAAGCTGAACACCACATTGCTCTTCGTAAACGGTGCCGCCGGCGACACCGCCCCCATCTATTCTGGCCAGGACTTCCGCGCTGCCCACATCACTGAGTTCAACGTCCTCCTTGGCGACCGCATTCTCAACGCCCTGAAGAGCCTCCCCCAAGCCTCATCGAAGATCCGCCTCCGCGTCGCCGAAACCATCGTCGAATCCCCGCGCAAACCAGGCCTCGGCTGGGCCGACGACCTCGCCGCCTACACAACCAGCACAAATATGGTGAAGCTCCCGATCCGCTTCCTGAGCATCAACTCAGAAGCCCTATTCTGGGCTGCTCCGCTGGAGCTCTTCTCCGAAATCGCTCTCAACATCCGCCAGCAATCCCCCTTCCGCCACACCTTCTTCTGCGGCTTCACCAACGGCTGGCTCGGATACCTTCCTACAGCCAAAGGCTTCGAAGAGGGAGGTTACGAACCCAACACCTCACCATTCACAAACCAAGCCGAACAACACCTCACCGAAGCGGTCCTCAAAGTCATCCACGGCTGGCGTTTGGATCCTTGAAGTAGCCTTTGGCTTCTCCCTCATCGAGCACCCCCTTCACCAGTCCCCACAGCGCCTTAGCCCCTTCCCCAATCGGACTTAGCCGTGAATCGGCTTTGGTGCGCGTAACAGCAAAGTCCCCCCACGACCCACCCTTGTTTTGAATATTTTGAAAAGTTGGCAAGAACCGGTCCACTGCATTGGCAAACCGCGACTCAGCCGTCGCCCGTCCTTCAAACTCCTGCCAAAGTCCAATAAACTCATCCCGCTGGTCTTCCGGTAACATCCCAAATATACGTGCTGCCCCAGCCGCCTCCAACTCTTCCTTTCTACCCTGTTCTCCAAAGGCCGGCGTGTCCCCGGCATCAATCTCCACCAGGTCATGCACCAGCAACATCCGGATCACCCGGCCAACATCCACCGGCTCGTTGCTATGTTCCGCAAACACAACGGCCATCAGAGTGATGTGCCAACAATGCTCCGCCGTATTCTCGAATCGCCCCAATTCGTCCCCGCCATGCAGCAGCCGAGTTCGGCGCATGATCTGCTTGAGTTTGTCGATTTCAAGGATAAAAGTGAGTTGCTGTTCAAGTCGGGTCATTGATCATAATTTTAGTTGCTTTGCAGAGCAAAGTACTCTATTATTCTTCCATGGGCTTACGCGCCGACATTCACGAGCACGCGCTCGACAACCTTAAATACATCCGCTCCACGATGGAGAATACCACCGAGTTCACCGCCGTCCCCGGCTACGGGATGGTCCTCGTGGGCCTCTCAGCACTACTGGCCGCCTGGCTCGGCAGCGGCGCCAAGACCCGTGAAGCCTGGCTCGCAATCTGGACCGCCGAAGGTATGGCCGCCATTCTCTTTGGCTTCATCGCCCTAATCTGGAAGGCCAACCACTCCGGCGTCTCACTTCTCTCAAGCCCGGCCCGCCGCTTCGGCCTCGGCTTCGCACCACCCCTACTGGCCGGCGCAGCCCTCACCGCAGCAGCCGCCCGTGCCAATCATTATTCCGAGGTCACCGGTCTCTGGCTACTCCTCTACGGTGCCGGCGTCATAACGGGCGGGATGTCCAGCGTCCGCCCTGTTTTGTTGATGGGCATCGCTTTCATTGCCCTCGGCACGGGTGCATTATTCACCCCAGAGCAATACAACGAAATCTTCCTGGCTACCGGCTTCGGCGGCCTACACATTGGCTTCGGCCTTTGGATTGCGAGAAAACATGGGGGCTAAACCAAATCTCGTCCCGCTGCCACAAAAGGCGATCGGCCTCGACCAGCTCATTCACGAGCGTGTCCGCCTCGGAATTGTCAGCGCTCTGGTCTCAACCAAAAAACTTAGCTTCGGAGAACTGAAGGAAATCCTGAATCAGACCGATGGAAACCTGAGCATCCATGCTCGCAAGCTAGAAGACGCGGGCTACGTTGAGTGCCGCAAGTTCTTCGAAGGCCGGCGACCTCAATCGGAATACTCTTTAACCCCCACTGGGCGCAAAGCTTTCGAGAAGTACGTCAACCACATGGAAGCCCTGATTCAGGCGATGAAGCCGAAGGAAAAGTAGTCACTTGCACGTTGCCATCATCATGGACGGAAACGGCCGCTGGGCCCAGCGCTTGGGTTGGCCCCGCCTCGCCGGGCACAAGCAGGGCGCAGAATCCGTGCGCCGCGTCATCCGCCACTCACCCAAACTCGGCATCGACGTCCTGACTCTCTACGCCTTCTCAAGCGACAACTGGAAACGTCCCGCCGAAGAAGTGTCGGGCCTCATGCGCCTCCTGGCTCACTTCATCGACAAAGAAGTCGCCGAATGCCTCTCAAGCGGCGTTCGCCTGGAATTCATTGGCCGACGAGATCGCCTCCCGGCCAACCTCATTCCCGCCATGGAACAGGCCGAGCGAGTCACCCTCTACGGCAAGCGAGTCCACGTCCGTATCGCCCTCGATTACTCTTCCCGCGATATGCTCCTGGCCGCCCTTCGTCCAGGGATGGACCGCGAAGAACTCAGTCGCAGTCTTGGGCCCGACGTAGACCTCCTGATTCGAACTGGAGGCGAAAAACGCCTCAGCGACTTCCTGCTTTGGGAGTGCGCCTACGCCGAGTTCCACTTCACCCAAGTCGCCTGGCCAGACTTCGCTGAGAGCGATCTTGAGTCTGCCATTAACGAATTCCGCTCCCGCGAACGCCGCTTTGGTCAAGTTGTCCAAACCAGCGCCGCCTAGGCCGTTATACGATCAAGGGGAATGAACCGTCGCACTTTTCTTGCCAGCAGCGCTGCCGTCAGCGCCTCCGCCTACGAGCCTACCCAGAAGAAATCCAACAGCCTGATCGAGCTGCGTTATTACAAATTGCGCAATACTCTCGACGGCATGCCCAAACGCCTCAACGAATTTCTGGCTCAAAAGCAGCTCCCCGCCCTCAAGAAAGCTGGCCTCTCGAAAGTCGGGTTCTTCGGCAATGTCATCGGCAACTCAAGCCCACTGGTTCTCCAAGTCACGGAGTTTGAAAACATCGCCCAGCTCGAATCTGCCTGGGCCGCTGTCCCCAATCAGATCGCCGACTACGTCCGCATCGAATCGAGCCTCCTGCGC
>JBKJUN010000890.1:0-11101 GCA_046590555.1 Bryobacter sp.
ACCAGTTGTCTCGAATATCCTGCGATGTTGAAGGTTAGCGTTGAATTGCGCTCTGCTGATTTGGTGGGGAAGGGGTGTGTGCCAGGGGCGAGTTGCTGGCCTCTTGGCGTCAGGTCTCTTACACGATCCTGATATTTTGCGAAGGGCAGCGCCCCAGACTCTTCACTGCGGCTTTCCCCGTTGGAGAGCCGGTAGATATCGGTCCACTCCACTGGACTGCCGGCCATGCCGAGATAGCTCTCATAAGTGTGAAACGAGTAGCGGGTCATCTTTTCCCACAGGGCGGGGAAGTCGGCTGATACAGCATTTGAGAGAGCCACTCGCGAGTCTGGCGTCCAGGAGCCTGTTGCTCGAGCCGAGCGGACTTCCGGCGGACGTTCCTTGGCATAGATCGTGACTTTGGCCCCGGCACGTTGCAGCAGAATGGCCGACGTTAGGCCCAATGCACCACAACCGATTACGGCGATATCGCGGGTGCCGTTGGCCATCGCTTTCTCGACGGCGATGGCGCTGGAACCCCAGGACAGAGACCAGCCGCTCCCACCGTGTCCGTAATTGTGAACGACGATTTTGTCGCCCACACGCTCCACCTCCAGCCGGGGACCTGCCGCGCGGAAAGGCCGCGAGCAGACAGTGGTGCGGAAGATGCGATCCAGCTCTGCGCGGATCGGCATCAGCCGGGGAAGAAGGTTGGCAGGCGGTGGAACCAACTGCGCTTTGCGGGCGCAACCAGCAAAGGGAAGTAAAGCCAGGAAAATTCGACGATCCATCCAGTACCTCAAAAGAATTTAGAGTTCATTGCCGGGCTGACTCGTCGTGGTGGCAGACCTTCGTTAGAAATAAATGTAGCAAACGCCTCTAGTGGCCGGTCTTGATTCCGTGCCTCTTCAAGCGATAACGGAGAGTGTCCCGGCTGATGCGCAAGATGCGCGCTGCCTCGCTCTGGTTGTCGCCAGCCTTGGACAGTGCCGATATTAAGAGGGCTTTCTCTTGCGATTCGAGTGAAGGAAGTTCTGTTGTTGCACTGGGGCGGGGCACTGCACCGGGCTGCAAAAGATAGGCCGGCAGATCTGGCACATCGATCATTGTTGCCGGCGACATCATGGCCGCGTTTCCGATGACGTTTTCCAGCTCGCGCACATTTCCTGGCCAGTTGTGCCTCGACAGAACCAGTTGCGCACGGTTGGTTAAACCCTGGATCCGCTTGTCGTAGAGCTTTGCGTATTTCTCGATAAAGTGACGGATCAGCAGCCGCAGGTCTCCTTCGCGCTCCCGCAGAGCAGGCGAAGAGAGCTCAACCATGCCCAGCCGGTAGAAGAGGTCTTCACGAAAAGTGCCTTTGGCAATTTTGTCGCGGAGGTTTTGATGGGTGGCGGCAATGACTCTGACATTCACCTTGCGAGCCTGCAGACTTCCAAGCCTCTGCACTTCCTGATTCTGTAAAGCTCTCAGCAGCTTTGCCTGCGTCGACAGGGGCATGTCTCCGATTTCGTCCAGAAACAGCACACCTTCGTGCGCGTGCTCAAAAAGGCCCAACTTGTCTGAATTTGCACCCGTGAATGCTCCTCGCATATGACCGAAGAGTTCGCTCTCAAAAAGTGTTTCCACTACAGCCGAGCAATTGAGTGGGACAAAATTGCCACGCCGGGCCGGGCTCATCTGAAAGAGCGCGCGCGCAATAAGCTCTTTGCCCGTTCCAGTCTCACCGGTAACCAAAATGCTGCGAAAGTGAGGGGCTACTCGACGGATTTTTGAGAATAGATCCCCCATCGCCGTGCTGTTGCCGATCATCCCCTCAAATTCGGAACTCGCCGCCAGGTTGGCTTCAATTTCCTGCTTCTTGCGGGCTGCTTCGTGCTTCTCGATGAGCACACCGATCTTCTGTCTCAATACCGCTGGGCTTACCGGCTTGTTGATGTAGTCGGCAGCGCCCTTTTGAATTGCCTCCACCGCACTCTCGGTCGTGTAATGAGCGGTGATGAGGACGACATCAATGGAAGGGTCAAACTCCATCACGCGCTCAAGCAACTCCATGCCGCTCATTCCTGGCATCATCAAATCGGTCGCAACTATTTGCGGATGTTCGGTCAGAATATGATCGAGCGCCACTTCGGGGTTTTCAAAGCAGGAGACCTTCAGATTGTCCGCACTCAGAACCGTCGACAGCAGTTCCAGACTGGCAGGGTTGTCGTCGATCAGCGTCAGGGTGATTGGCGTCATGATCTAAAGCTTAACCGGGCTTTAACTGGCGGTCTACCGCTGCCAGCAATTGACGAAGCTGGACGGGTTTGGTCAGATAGTCGCGAAAGCCTGCCTGCTTACCTTTTTGGCTGTCTCCCTGCATTGCATAAGCTGTGACTGCAATCAGCGGGATCTGGCACAAATCCGGGTCTGCGAGAACTCTTTCGAGCACAGCATAGCCGTCGAGACCAGGCATCTGGATATCCATCAACACCAAGTCTGGATGCCACTCACTCATAACTGTAAGCGATGATGGTCCGTCTTCGGCCTCCCGGATTTCGTGTCCGGCGCGTTCAAGGGCAGCCCGCAAAAGTTCGCGGTTGCTTGCCCTGTCGTCGACGATAAGTAGTCGTGCCATCTCACTTTGCCCTTGGCGCCAGGCGGCGCACCATCGCAAGAAGTTTATCTTTGGCCACCGGCTTGGTCAAATATTCGACTGCGCCCATTTTGAGTACGGAATCATCTGCCATCACCGACACCACTGCCACAGGAATCTCACGGGTTTCTCGAAGGCCTTTCAGCGATCGCAGTGCCTCAAGGCCACTTTCTCCGGGCAGTAGCAGATCGAGCAATACCAGGTCAGGCCGGATCTCGAGTGCCTTAACTAGCGTCTCTCGAATCGAATCGACGAAAACCAGTTCATAGCCGGTTGCTTCGAGATATTCCCGCAGCAATTCTCTCGCCGCCGAGTCGTCTTCGAGGACAAGAACGATTGGCCTGTCACGGGGCGGAGAGGATGGCTCGCTGGCTGTGGTAAGAAGCGTAAAGCTGAACTTGCTGCCCTTGCCAAGCTCACTCTGAACCCAGATCTTACCGCCCATCTGCTCGAGCAATCGGCGACAGATGGCAAGCCCCAGACCCGTACCCTCACGCACGCCCTTGGTGGTCGCGGCAACCTGATAGAAGACATCAAAAATGGATTCATGATGTTCGGGCGGGACGCCGATACCGCTATCAGTCACCCGGATCAGCACCATTTGGTCCTTCTCGCTGGCTTCAATCAGAATAGATCCGCCGGCCGGAGTGAATTTGATCGCATTACTCAGCAGATTGAGTAGCAACTGGTGCACCCGCACGCGGTCTGCCCAAGCCTCAAGTCCGGTGGCGGCGACACATTTGAGTGAAAGCCCCTTTGCTTCGACCTGCGGAAGAACACTGGCTAGCGTTTCATCGATCAGGGATCGCAAGGCGATGACTTCCAAATGAAATTCAAGCCGTCCTGCCTCAATCTTGCTTAGATCGAGAATGTCGTTGATCAGGGTGAGCAGATGTTGTGAGTCTTTTTGTATGTGCCTTATGAAACGGGTCTGCTTTTCGTTGAGGGGGCCCTCCATGGGTTCGGCCAGGAGTTCGGAGAAGCCGATTATGGTGTGAAGCGGCGAGCGCAGTTCATGGCTCATGCTGGCGAGGAACTCGCTCTTGGCCCGCGAGGCGGTTTCGGCCCGGGTGCGCTCTTCCTCGAGCCGATCTTCAAAGCGGCGGCGCTCGGTAATGTCCCGCAAGACCACAAGCTGGGCCGCACGACCCTGGTAGTGCATGGGATGGCGTCTGGCCTCGACTTCGATCTGCTCACCGTTCTTTCGAAGGTGGTAACGAGGGCCATCTTCATCTTCCATCGGGCCGCCACGCCCGGAACAGCGAAGATCCTGAACTGTCATCGCGAGAAACTCTTCGCGGGTGTAGCCATAGGTGATGATGGCTTGCGAATTGACTTCAAGGAATTGAAGCGTCTCCTGGTCGTAGACACAGCAGGCGACGGGCATAAATTCAAAGAGCTGGCGCGTTTGCTCTGCGGTCACTCGTAGTGCTTCAGACAGAGCTTCAGCCTCGCTCACATCGCGGATGATGGCGACCGTATGGGATAATCCTTCAACCTTTATCGGGCTGATGCTGATTTGCACGGGAATTTCGCGGCCATCTTTGCGCAGCGCGCGCAATCGCATCGACTTCCCCATCGGACGCAAGCTTGGTGCGGCCTCGAATGAGGCTCGGTGACGCTCATGCCCTCTGCGCAACGCCACCGGCACAAGATCTTCTATCTTCATTGAGAGAAGCTCTTCGCGGTTAAATCCGAGGATTCTTTCGCAGCTAGGATTGGCGAGGACAATTCTTCCTTGCTCATCGATTTCCATCACCCCATCGGGTGCTGCCTCGAGCAAATATTCAAATCGGTTGTCCATGCGCTTAACCCGTTATCTTCCCATCGCCAGCACGTCACGTCTTTCCCAAGGGCCACTAAAATACTGGGCCGCCATCATGCCCAGGCTCATGCCTAGCAGCATGCTGCCTTGGGAGCACCAGGCAATGCGCGGGTCTCCCATCGGCATCCAGACCATTGGTAAGTGTGCGAGGCCCATTCCAATCTGCATCCCAATTCCATCGCACAAGAGCGTAGACCAGCCTCTACCTTCGCGCCTCGCCTCTGCGAGGCATCTGGCTTCGCGCCAGATCGGGGGCAGCGAGAAGGCCCACATACCCAAACTCATCCAGGCGTAATGATCGAGATTGAAGGCGTGGTGGCAAGTGGATCCAAACCAGAGCGAAGGAAGCAGCATCCCCAAGCCACCCCAGCCGGTCATCGCCAGGTACATGTCGAGGTGCGCTCCCCAACGCATTCTGGTGAAAGCGAAGACACTCACAATCATCGTTACGCCGAGGCTGCCTGTGATTCCCAAAGGCCATGGCGAAATTTTCGCAAGCAACGCTATCTGTGCGAGAAAACTCAACGTAATCAGGTACGGATTCATGACAGACTCTCAGCGGGTTTAGGCTTCGCCGGGGCTTCCCAATCCATCAGTCGCATCGAATCGAGAATGACTGTGAGGCTTGAGGCAAGCATCAACAAAGCTGCCGCTACCGGGTGCAGCCAGCCAAGGGCAGCGAGGCTAATGCCGACAGCGTTGTAGGCGAGGGAGAAGCCAATGTTGCGGCGAATTGTGCGGCGGGCGGCCCGGGCGATTTCAATCGCCTCTGGCAAAGCGCGCCAGTTCTGATGCAGCATTACAAAGCCACTGACGTCACGTACGAGTTCTACGCTTGTCGACAGCGTGAGGCTGGTTTCGCTCCAGGCCATAGCCGCGATATCGTTCAGGCCGTCGCCAACAAACAGAACCTTGCTGCCACCTTTTTGAAGCACTTCGATCGCGCTGTGTTTGTCAATCGGAGACTGTCTGACAAACTGTTCTCCGATTGGGATGGCCGAGGCACGCTCAGCGCCATCTCCTGTGGAGAGCATCACCTTTAGCCCTGCCCGTTCGAGATCAAGGACTGCTTCTGGCACGCTGCCTTCACAGATTTCTTTCAGGGTGATTTCGGCCGCAAGCTCGCCATCCATGCGTACTTCGAGTTCACGGCTTTGTTGCCTGGCACCGGCAAAGAGCAAGCGCCCATCGGCGAAGCGGGCTTCGATGCCAACGCCTGCCAGTAATCGGATGCTTTCGAGCGTAGTTGATGCTTCTATGGCTTGGCCCTCCCAAAGGCTCCGCAGGGCTGTCGCGATGGGGTGGTGGCTGGCTGATTCTGCCTCACGCAATAGGAATCTCAGCTCGGTCTCGCGGCCTTTCCAAGCTGGTGAGACCTGCCAACTGGCTTCATACTCTTCAGGCAGAGTAAGAGTGCCCGTCTTGTCGAATACAACCGTGTCGATTTCGGCAAGCTTCTCAATAGCCTCACCGGATCGGGCGAGAATACCGAGTTCTCTCAAGCGAGAGATTGCCGACCAAACCGCGAGTGGTGTGGCAAAGCCAAGAGCGCAAGGGCAGGCAATCACCAAGACAGATAGCGAACAGAAGAGTGCTGTCGCCCAGTCCCCATTTCTGGAATGAACGAAGAGCGTGATGAGGCTGACCAGAATGACCACCGGCCCAAACCAGCGCAGCACGGCTATGGCAAGACGCTGTTCGCGCCCCGGGATTGCCAGCCCAGCCGAGACCAGGTCTCGAATTTGGTCGAGTTCCGCTTCACCACCTTGGCCAGTCGCTTCACAATCGACTGAGGCATCCATGAGAAAGGTGCCAGCCGATACCAGATCCCCGACCGTGCGGCTTCTGGCGAAACTCTCTCCGGTCAATGTTGCTTCATGGAAATAAGCAGATCCAGCCAAAATCAACGCATCCACCGGCACTGATTCACCTGGCAAGACGCGAAAGCGATCTCCTGCTTTGACCTCTGCCGCAGTGACACGTTCTCCACTCAGTCTGCGCACCATTCGTTGGTCAGGTGCCCAATCACCCAATGACCGCAGAACTCTCGCCTTGCCATAAGCTCCCACTTGCCGTCCCAGTGAATAGATGACGAGAAGCATGGATGCCACGTCAGCATAGGTTCCACCTTTTTGAGTTTGTAGTGAAACGATGGATGCCCCGAGGCTGCCGGCGATGCCCAGCAGGAAGAGCAACTCAATGCCCAGGCGTCTAAGTTTGAAGGCCTGCCAAATTGCTTCGATAAACTCTTTGGCCAGTAAACCAAATACGGCAACCGCCAGGCAAAGAATCGATAGCTCGAGACCGAATCTTTCTTCCGTGGTGACTTCAGAGCCATTTACCGCCAAGCCCAAAACCATGGCATTCATGGCAAGAAAGGCGCCTGCTCCGATCCTCCACCAGACCGACGCCGGGGCTTCGTCACCGCAATCGCAATCGATTCTTTGCTGCATGATTGTTTACTTCTTGTTTGCGAATTCTGTAAGAGTGGCTGAGGTCCAGGCACCGTTGGCACCCACTTCTTTGCGGACAGCTTCGACCACAGATTTGGCTACCGGGCCTGACTTGTTTCCAAAAGAGCTTCTGATATAGGTCAGCACTGCGGCGATTTCTTCGTCGTTGTAGTTGTCCTTCCAGCCCGGCATCTGAGCGTTGTAGGTTTGGCCCTTTACGATCAATTCTCCAATGATGCCGTTTACCAGAATGGCTGCCAGCCGGCGAACGTCGCCGTTGACATATTCTGAATCGGCCAGTGGCGGAAACTGCCCCGCCAGCCCCTTGCCGTCAGCCTGATGGCATTGGGTGCAGGCGTTGTAGACTTCTGCGCCAAGCACCATAGGATTTTGAGGAGCGATCGGGCCCGCAACTCCTGGCCCGGCCGCGCGTTCCGCGAGCCCATTGCCGGTCCAGTCGCCGGCATATGTGCCCATGTAGTATCCTCCCCACATCGTCAAGAAGAAACAACCGATCAGGAAGACAACCGGAGTCGGGCGGATACCATCGCTTGGTCCGCTCATCTCGCGCATTGCGGCTGTGTGCATCTCCATAATGCGGTCTTCCATTTCCGGAGCCCGCTTGAATTCCGGTTTTGCTTGATCCGAGTTCATTGTGCAGCCTCCGGGAGTGGAAAGGTCTTGTTCAGGCCTCGCAAATATTCAATGAGGGCTTTACCCCGGTCATTTGGTACCAGTTGAGTGATGCCGTTTTTCTGTAACGGCGCTGGGATCTTGATGACATCGGCAGGGAATGCTCCAGTCGGCAAGGCATCGCCATCTTTCATTTCTGTGAACAGATAGTTGAATCTCGGCATGATTGAACCTGTCGAAGTGATCTGAGGATTATAGAGATGCAAGGCATGCCAGACGGCGGATGGTTGTCTCGATCCGATGCTGGCCAGGTCTGGGCCGATGCGTTGAGTCCCCAACTGGTGAGGCTTCTCAAAGAGGTAGTCGCGGGGTACGCTGCGACGGGTTCCCCAGTTGCGTCTTATATCCGCCCCGTAGCCCTTCATTCGGATCTGTTGGGTGTGGCAATAAATGCAGCCCTGATCGATATAAACTCCTCTGCCTTTTAGCTGTTCGCCAAAATAGGGAACCGGATATTGTGTACCGTCGGCTTTCTTGACCGGTTGTAGTTCACGGAACTGCCAGTTAGGGATGATTATCAGGCCGATAACCGAGGCGACGATGGTGAGCAAGACGCCAAGCACCAAGCCAATATTTCTACTTGTCATTTTGCTTGAGCTCCTTCTCCTTTTCGAGCAGCATCTTGTAGTCGCGCTCGGTGTTGAGCAAAGTCGGCGTGACGAAGCGCAGTTTGTGTGGCTGTACGATGCGGATGAAGTTGATCAGGAAGGCGATCGTCCCGCTGAGCAGGATCAGGCCAGCGATTGTGCGCAACATCAGGTAAGGTTTTGTGAAGGCAACGATATTGAGGAAGGGAATCGCCGGGTCATTCATCATCTGACCCTGACGGATACCTGCCCAACACATGGCTCCGGCATAAAGCAATGTGCCGAATAGGGTGCACCAGAAGTGGATGCGAATCAGTCGAGCTGAGCTCCACTCATTGCCGGTTAGGCGTGGCATTGCGTAGTACATCATGGCGAACATGAGCGGCGCGAAGAAGCCGTACATGCCAAAGTGGACGTGACCGATCGTGTAGTGGGTGAAGTGTGTCACTTCCTGATAGCTGCGAAGAGATTCGATCGATCCTTGAAAGCTGGCCAGCGTGTAGATCATCGATCCCATTACGGCGAAACGCAATGTGGGACTCGTTTTTAGGTGATGGAAAGACCCAAGCATCGTCATGTGATGGTTAATACCAATCGTGATGACAGGGATGAACATCATCATGCTGCCTACGACTCCGACGGTGATTGTCCAGGCTGGGAGGGGACCACCGGTGAGATGGTGCGTGCCGGCCCAGTTGTAGAAAATTGCGTTTGACCAGAATCCGAGCAGGGAAAGGTGGTAGCTGTGGATTGGCTTACCAATGACCTTGGGAATCAGATAATAGGCTGCGGCGACTGCGGTTGGCGTAGCGAAAAGACCAACTACATTGTGCCCATACCACCAGTTTGCGACTGCTTGGGCAACCCCGTCCACGGCACCAAGGTTGGTACAGACTTCGGCTGCCACGATAAGAATCGGAAACCAGATCGTGACGGCCATCAAGTACCACTGCGAAACATAGGTATGACTGCTGCGCCGGGTAAAGTACATCCGGAAGTTTGCGACAACGATGAAGAGGTAAGGAATCACCAGCAGAGGCATTGCGTAGAGTGGGAACTCTAGAGTTTCGACGCCGGTCGATTGTCCCATCAAAACGCCGATGGCACCAAGTAGAACGCCAAGGTTAAAGATCACACCACCGGCGATCAATAGCGCCGGGAAAGGAATCCGGGTTTGACACAAGCGTGCCTGCAGCCAGAGCAATGTGCCCGAGGCTGCAGTGCCACCAAAGCCATAGATTGCGGTGTCCCAATGTACTGGACGGATCCGGCCGAAGGTGAGCCATTCCATGCCGCCTAAAAAGTCAGGAGAGTGAAGCTTAACCGAACTGATTAACCCCGCCAGTGTGGCCATCAGAAGCCAGAACAAGGAACTGGCCCAATAAATAGTGACAACCCATTCGGCAGACTGGTCAACCTCTATTCGGGAAACTGCTTCCCCCTGTGGATTCATCTCAAGCGCTGTTTCGCTCATCGCCGCACCTCAAGTTGTTTCATAAGTGGCGCTTCGCCTGGAAAGTAGTCTGTGACCATACCCACCGGTTCTTCGTCGTCGAAAATTGACCTCGCACCTTGGCGCAGATTCTTGAATTCACCCTGCTTGATTGCCCATGCCAACAGCCACACCATGGTAACTCCGGCGATTAGCGCAAAGGCCCAGATGAAAATAAACACGTAGAACATCATTTACCTCTACGAGATCTAAGGCACTTGACCAGCCAAAGGCTACATAACTGAAAACAAAAGAAAAAGCCGGCTAGCTGCCGGTATCATGGGGGATATGATCCAATTCGATTGGGTCATTTGACGCTACTGTTAGCGGTTGTCTCCGCGATTTTCGAAGAGAGGCTCTACTTCGAGGGACGTGAGGACCCAGAGGCCATAACCACCGAGAATGCTGCCGAACGGGATATTGATGATTGCAAGCGAGCAGACCACCATGCCCATTGTGCGTGCCCAACCCTGAGCGCGAAGCAGACCCATTCCCGTCATCGTCATCGGCACAGCGAGAAAGATGTTCAGAAAAACAATTCCGACCACCATTGGACCTATGACAGAAGACAAATCATCAAAGACATTTACCAATCCGCTTGGGCCGCCATTGGCAATCATCCAAATTAGGGAAAAAAGGCCGCCGCCGATTCCCATGGCAATTAGTGCAATCGCCAACGCTCTTAGATGTATTGCCATTCCTAAACTATCCTATCCATTCCTCTTGCTAAAAAATCTGTAGCCAGAAAATACTACCACGGCAGTCCATATCCAGATTCTCATAAGTTGGTCTTCGTGCCAGGTACCGCTGAGCCTCCAACCTATCATGGGGTCGTAGGCGAGAGGGAGTAATGCCATTGGCAAGAGCCAGGGAAGAGGATTCCAGCGGCTGGCAGCCAGGAATGGCAGCAGCCATCCCAGATACCAGAGATGTATGTTGGCGGAGAAGGCGAGAAAGACTGTCAGGAAGCAAACGATGGATTCAGCCATGCCGAGTTTGAGCAATGGGAGGCTTGCGCTCGTGAATGTGGCAATCCCTATGGCCTGCATCTTGTCGGTAAGGAAGCGGTAAAGGAAGGCGTTGTTTTGCCAACCTCCAAGGAAACCGGTTGTAAATCGAATTTTGGTGACCCATTCGTTGATGGGCATCAGTAGCAGGCAGCTCGACAAAACCAGGACGTAAGCCAAAAGGCCAGTCATGGAGAATCTTTGTGCGAGCCAGAGGGGAACCAGTAGGAGCGGCCACCATTTGGTGAGGGTTGCAAGGCCGAGCCAGATCCAACTGCTTGCTCCTTTAGTTAAGAATGCAGCGAAGAGTAGAAGGATCAGCCACGAGTCGCTATGGCCATTCATCCAGTATTCGTAGACGCTGAGAGGGCTCCAGGCAAGGATCATCCAGCGCCAAATGGGCCAGCGCTGCCGCCAGGCAAGGAGC
>JBKJUN010000962.1:0-3104 GCA_046590555.1 Bryobacter sp.
AGTTTTGACAATACGGCCGGGAATGCCAACGACGGTGGAATCATCGGGGACCGAATGAACCACTACGCTTCCCGCACCTACCTTCACGTTGTTGCCAAGCGTGATGTTGCCAAGGACCTTTGCTCCAGTGCCGACCACAACCCTGTTGCCAATTGTAGGGTGACGCTTGCCACGCTCCTTGCCTGTTCCGCCGAGAGTGACTCCCTGATAGAGGATGACGTCATCCCCGATGATCGTCGTCTCTCCTACGACTACTCCCATGCCGTGGTCGATGAAGAATCGACGACCGATAGTTGCGCCGGGGTGGATTTCAATCCCGGTAATCATTCTGGCGATTTGCGAGATCATGCGAGCGAGGAGCCTGAGGCCGATCCTGTAGAAGAAGTGAGCGATGCGATGCAGTAGGATGGCGTGCAGGCCGGGGTAGCAGATCAGCACTTCAAGCGTGCTGGTCGCCGCCGGGTCTTCCCGGAAGATAGTGTCAATTTGTTCCTGAATGGAGCGCCACATATTTGCTTCGATGCTTCTTAATCATTATCCGTTGAAGATTGACGTTGCAGAATGTTCTGTTTTTGGTATTCTGAGCATATGCCGGAAGGGTACTTGCCGATTTTCTTCCTTCTGGTTATCGCAATCGCGTTTCCCGTCATCGCGTTGATTGTCGCCCGCCTCCTTCGTCCATCCATTCCCAACCAGGCCAAGTTTGAGGCCTATGAATGTGGGATCGAAGCTGAGGGCAGTTCCCGCGGCCGCTTTACAGTTCGCTTTTACATCGTCGCGATACTCTTCGTGATCTTTGATGTGGAAACGATCTTCTTATTCCCCTGGGCCGTCCGTTACAAACAACTGGGCTGGTTTGGGGTAGCGGAGGTGACGTTATTTCTCACAATACTTATTGCCGGTTACGTATGGGCTCGCAAGAAGGGCGCACTCAACTGGGTGTGACTTCGACCGGCTTTGAACGAGCTCGCAAACAACTCAACAGATTCCTGCTTGGCCTTGCACTGCTGCCGCTTTTCGGCGCAGAGTCTGCTTACGCCCAGGCAAAACTTCGACTCACAGACACGACCCTAGGCCCGATTTCGGTTGCGACCGCGTCGAATGGCCAGACCCAGACGATTGAAGCCTTTAATGCAGGAAACGGAGCACTATCGCTTACGTTTGCCTCGAATGCCACCTGGCTTACGGCTAGTGTAGGCAGCCTGAGGCCCTGCCAGATTGCTGTCCAGCAAAACACTTGTCTGCCGATCAATGTTGTTCTGAATACCGCAACTTTGACACGGGGCTCTTATACAGGGGCCATCACTGTGCGTGATCCGAATGCGATCGATGCGCCGCAGGTAATCAGTGTAACGGTGCAGGTTGGCGGAGGGGTGCCCGACAGCATCTTTCTCTACACTCCCCCAAATGGTGGGAGCGATAGCGTCAAGTTTGCCACTAACAGTGTGCTGAATACCAATGCTACGACTCAGGCGGGCGGAAATTGGTTGACTGTGGCCTACGAAGGGCAGGGCAGTTTCCGATTTGTTCAGCCTTACCGCGTCTCGGGCCAGCATTTGCCTGGGATGGCTGAAGGTACCTACAACGGGACAATTCAGGTTGGTGGATCGGCCTTTGCCGGTGACAACAAGACAGTGCAGACTCGCCTGGTTGTGACTTCCCAACCGATTGCATTTGCCGGGCCCACAAGCATCAGCGTCAAGCTTGTGCAGAACAGTCCTGCCACGGTAGTAAATGTTGGTGTGGGAAATCGCGGACTAGGTGCTCTAAGCCTGACCTCGATTGCATCGACACTCACCAATGGCACAGGCTGGCTTAGCGCTGCCTTGTCTACATCTTTCACTGGCGCGGCCGTGACCCTGACGCCGGGTTCGCTGGGTGTTGGAACCTACCGAGGCTCGGTTGGGATCTCTACGAATGCGATCAATGGGCCAGTACTCTCAATTCCAGTTGAGATGGAAATCGTTGCCAGCACGGCACCAACGATTGCATTCGGCGGCATCCTGAACAACGCAACTTTTGCCTCTGGAGATTCACTTGGAGTTGGTGCGATCTCAGCTCTGTTCGGAGAGTTTCTGACGGATCAGAACTACTTCGCCAGTGGGGCACCCCTGCCAACAACTCTTGGTGGCGTTCGTGTTCTTGTGAACGGTCGAGCTGCTCCTCTTTACTTTGCCTCTCCAGGGCAAATCAACTTCCAGATTCCCTTCGAAACTCTTGGGGGAGATGCAGTTGTGCAGGTGGAGCGAAATGGTGTTGCCGGGAATCGAGCCAGTGTTAACGTGGCTGCTCAAGCTGGACGCATTCTAGTGTGGCCAGGCCTTCGCTACGGGATCATTGTCAACGCCGATGGAACGCTGCCCCTGCCTGCCAGCATCAAACTGGGAAACTATATTTCAAAGCCAGTTCGCGCCGGCGAGACATTGGTGATTTATGCGATTGGCTTTGGGCGGACGAATCCTCCGGTTGAATCCGGCGTTGCTTCACCTTTGAGCCCACTCGCACAGTTGTCCAATGTCATCGTTCGATTCGGCGTGCCGGGCCTCTTTGATAGTTCCATCGCGCAACAAGCAGCGTTTGCTGGTTTGACTCCAAATTTTGTGGGGCTTTACCAGATCAATGTTCAGGTGCCCGAAGGCGTTCCGACGCTTGATGATTTTGATCTCTCGATCGAGTACAACAATCAACCGTCAAACCGCGTAAAGATTGCAACGCGGCAGTAGACTCATCCATTCGAAGTAGTTGAAAGCTCGCGTCTGACTTGTTCAGGCGCGAGCTTTGCTTTTGGGGTACATTAACGGTTTGACTGAACGACTTTACTACCACGACTCCTATCTTTGGAACTTTGACGCGACCGTGACAGCTCGCTCTGAAGATGGCCTTCGAATAGAACTGGATCGGACTGCTTTTTATCCCAGTTCTGGCGGACAGACTTTTGACACTGGCACAGTTGCCGGGATTGAAATCGTTGATGTCGTCGAAGAAGGCGATCGCATCATTCATGTGTTGAGTGCTCCATTAGGACCAGAGCGTCAGCAGGTCGCCGGTTCGATTGATTCTGTCAGGCGCCTGGATCATATGCGCCAACACACAGGCCAGCATGC
>JBKJUN010000987.1:0-7025 GCA_046590555.1 Bryobacter sp.
GAAGACGTAAACGGTAATGCGAGCACCGAGTGTCTTGGACATCTCAATGAGGCGCTGATTGAGGATACGGGCTTTGGCGGTCATCATCTCACCAGCACCCTGCTGGAAAAATTCTTCGGTGCCAACGAACATGAGCACGCTGCGTGGTGCTGGAGTGGAACTTGTATTGAGCGCGGTCATGCCACCGGGGGCGAAGCGCTGCGAGAAAGCTTTCCAGAGTTTGTCGTTTTCGAGCAAAGTTGGAGCTGCTTCAACGAAAACAGTCTTTTTGGCAAGCCAGACGTTTGCTGTTCTGGTTTGAACAAGCTGGTTGCCTTCCTGATAGACGAGACCAGCCAGCAATTCCGGCTCAAGGCCGCTGTTGGTGATCAGTGTGGTTTTGGCAGATCCACGTGCACCCATGACAAAAACCACAGGCATGGTAGCGAGGCTGCCGCCGGTTGCCTGAAGCTTCTTGTCCGCTTCGGCGAGGACGAAATCGAGCTCAGCGCCTTGTTCTCCGGCCAGGGCAAGAGCTTTCTTCTTGCGGTCTGATGTAACCTTCCAATAAACCAGAAAGACTGCAAAGGCAGTGCCGATGAGCCAAAAGAGGCCTCTGACGAACCAGGCATCATTACCGGCAATGCCGAGCCAGTTTGGCAGGAACCAGCCCAGCGCCATCCAAGCTACCCAAGAAAATCCAACAATTAGGCCAAAGAGCATATAGTGATTCTCCGATTACCTGCGAGTCATTTCTTGAGCGATGGAGCGTAGTTCGTCTGCGCCCGAGCCAAGCATCAGTTTGTAGACAACAAAAGCGACTACAGCCAAAGCACAGAGTCCACCGCCGATCATCACCATGCGCTGGAACCAGGGGTCATTTGCGGCCAACGGTGCATCGGTAAGAGGTAAGGCACCAGAAGGCGACAAGGGGGGCATGGCACCGCGGATCCGGCGGCATTTATCCATACAGGCATCGACGATGCGCTTAAGTTCAGCGCGGCCACCTGCGCTATAGCGACCTTGGAAGCCGAGACTGATGCAGAGGGCATACAGCTCCAGCAGATCGGAATTCGGAAGGCTATCGGGCTGACGCATGATGTTTTCGAGATTCTGGAAGAAGATCTCGCCTGCGATGTGGACGCCGAACAATTCTTCCTGCAAAGGCTTGCGACGCCAGTCGGCGAAAGCCGGCTGGCCCTGGGTGAGAATCGTTTCGTCGAGAAAGGCAACCACGGCAAACATCGCGAGCTTGGTTTCTTCTTCAGAGAAAGTCTTGCGTCTGGCGTCTTCGATCGAAGTTTTGAGAGCCGTCTTCATGCTCTCGCGCAGTCCGTGAGGGTCCTGCGTCATTTGCGGATTTGCCCAAACTCGCACGACGGCGGTGAGCGGCTCTTGAAAGATGACCGCCAGCGTCTCTCGTTCCATCAAACTTACACTTTGCATGGATCCCCCCTTATGCTTCAAGAATTACGATCAATTCCACTTCCGGAGCCGGAAATTCTCCCGGCACGTAAACGCCCGCCTGCTTTATCCTGGCAATCTGCTGCCAGCATGGGCCAACACGAGAGATGGCAAAGTACTGCATCTCTGTCTTAATTTGAATTTCTGAGGGAGGGATTGGCAAATGCAACAACTCCAGCCCCGAGTGAGCACCCTGTACGAGTCTTTCGACAAAATCACGCGAACACACCTTTACCAACTGAGGCACTCGCAGGATGATGACACTTTCCGCAGTTTGAGCGCGGATGCCAAGAATCCAGCGTGATTTGGCCAGGCAGCGTTCATCGGCAATGGTTCCCTCATACAAGTAAGGTGCGTACAACTTGAGAGGAATTTGCATGGCGCTGGAAGGAAGAATCGTTTCCAGTGCTTCGCGGATATGAGCATCGAGTTGGGGGAAGCATCGCTCTGGCTGCAGATGATCGTAGAGGGGAAGATCTGACGGGTCCTTCTTCAAGTTGAAAGTGCAGAGGGCACCACCGAGCTTGAGCAGCTGACGGTAGAGTTCCTCGGGATGGCCTTTCTTTACCTCTGAGGCGTGCCTGAGGTCGGCGATTGCCGAATTGATGCAATGCAGGTACCAGAAGCTGGCGACATCCCGCTGGCTCATGCCACCGAGTTTGGCGCTGGCGCGTTCCGGGCGAAGGGCACTGCCTTTGGACGACAGGATCTCTACCAGGCGGTTGAGCATCACCATCAATCTTCTGGATCCCTGGATTGTAACCAGTGGTGGAATAAAGTCGGGATCGAGGACTAAGTTCCCCGCCCCATCGCGCATTACCCGTCCAATTGCGATCGAAGTGAGATTTGGAGTCAACTCGTGATCCAGCAGCAGGCGGAAATTTTTGTGTCCCAGAGTGACGGCACGCTCTTCGGTGCCACCATTTTCGTCGACTAGTTTACGCTCGTTGGGGGCGAAGCGAGTCGATTCGTCGCTGCAATTGGCTCCACCAGAGATGTATGAGGGAAGAGTGAGATGAATCGTGGCGAAACGTGCCACCGGGCTCATCAGTTCAGCCACCGGTCGACTCTCGGGTAGCTGGTCGGATTCGGGCATGACAAAAGCGAGACCATCTGGCATGAAGCCACGCGCATGCAAAAGTTCAATCCGGCCGTTTTTCAACGCCTCTTCGCTCCACTCGATCCCGGCAAAGCCGAAGGCAGAGTAGTTCAGAGATTGCGAAGTAAAGTCGATTAGATCTTCGAAATAGCGTTTTTGGGCCTGAAAATGATGAGGCGCCAAATGCATTCCTTCGGACCAAACGACACGAGACAGTTGCTTCATCGCCAGTGAGATCTCAGGCTATCATAAAGACACGAATTCATAGGTAGATACAACCATGTCCTTCGAGTCCACATACCAACTTGTCGCCCCAATAGCCGATTCGGCCGAAGCTCTTTCATACAAAGCCATAATAAAAATGACTGGTGAGGAGGTGTGGATTCACATCATCCGCACCGATGCTCACCAGCTGTTTGCGATGGCTCAGAAGCAATTTGAAGCATCCAGTTTCGGCGAGAAGCCAATCCTTGAGGTAGTTCGTGAAGGATCCAAGGCTTATGTGGTTACGCGCCCACTGCCGCCTGGGGCGAGCTTGAGTGACTGGTTGCACAGCCTGGGCCAGGCGAAAACAGCAGATCCGATGCAAAAGGCTGGGGCATTCAAATTTGAAGGACTATCGGTGCCGCCTCCGCCACCTCCGATCGCAACTTCAGCAGCGGATGGCGCGACGATGATGATGCCTGCGATGCAAGCACCTGTAACTGCGGCACCGGTCTTTGCGCCTGCTCCAGTTGCGCCGCCCCCGACAGCGTTGCCTCAGACAGCACCCCCAGCCCAGGAACCAGGTGAGTTTACTCGTATGTTCAAGGCCCCTGCTGCACCGCCACCTGCTGCACCGCCACCTGCCCCGATAGCTCAAGCCCCAATGGCAGCGCCGGCCCAGGGTGCTGGGGAATTCACGCAGATGTTTATGGCAAGTCAGCCCAAGTCTGCCGCCAGCACCAGCCAGATGCCGAGCTATGTGCCTCCGCCTCCAGCAGCATCTCCCTTCGATTCCCTTTTTCCTCCTGCTCATCAGCCTCCCCCCGCTGCAAACCAGGACTCTGATGAATTCAACCGGATGTTCCAGTCGCCGTTAATGCAACACACTCCGGCCCCTGTAAATCCGATCACTCATCCAATCGCACCTCCTCCGTCCCAACAGGCGGGAGAATTTACGCGAATGTTTAAGTCGGTTGAACCGTCAAGCATGTTGCCGACCAACGCACCTCCTCCACCACCACCACCGGCAGCGAGTGCACCTGGAGACTTTACCAGGCTTTTACAGACACCCAGTTTTGGTGGTAGTACGGCAGTGCCTCAAGCCTCTCAACCATTTGGTGCTTCGCAACCAGGGGCGACTCCGCCTCCCCCTCCGCCTTCTTCGGCTGCTGGAGGGGGCAAAAATCCTTTAGGCAATTTCGTGGATGCTCCTTCATTCAGCAAGCCTTCCGTTAGCGGCCCAACGTTTCAGGCCCCTTCTGCCGGGATGAGCGGGGTGAGCGGCCCGTCCATTTCTTCCTCCGGCCAGTTCTCTGGTCCAAGCATGGGAACGCCTACCTTCAGCGAGGGCCAAATGCAAGCCCCCTCACTTTCAGGGCAAGGCTTTAGCGCTCCATCGATACGTCCACAGTCATTAGGTGGCGATCGATTTTCCCTGGACAATCTTCCAGGATTCGGATCTGGCAGTGCACCCTCGGCCTCACCTGAAGTTACCCCACCATCGGCAGGCCCGCTTTCTTCCGGCGGTGGCGCAATGAATCGCAACGCTCTCTCCAGTCCTGACGGTGCCACTGCTTTCTTCAAAGCCCCCTCTCCACCACCACAGCAACACAGTGCGCCTCCGCCAGTTGCAGGCGGCGCGGGGGATTTTACCAGGATGATGAAGGCACCACCGGTTGCGTCTGCACCGGCCGTAGGTGTGCCGGTACCACAATCGAATATTCCATCGGCAGGCCCGGCACCATTATTTTCGCAACCCGCGGCACCTGCCAATTCATCCGCTGCACCGGCTGCTGCCCCTCAAGCCGCTCCAGCCCCTGCCCCGAAGGCAGGTTTCCTCCAAGGCATTAGTCCATGGGTGATTGCAGGCAACGTGGTGATTGTAATTATGGTTATCTTGTTAATTTATGTAATCATGAAGTCGAGCCGTTAACTTCTTCTAATTTATTAGATATGCTTGTACTTAGAGCATGGAAAAAGTACTGGCAATACTCCTGGCTGGAGGAGCTGGCGAACGTCTCTCGCCGCTTACACTTCATACCGCAAAACCGGCCGTCCCCTTCGGTGGCATCTACCGCATCATTGACTTTACACTCTCCAACTGCCTGAATTCAGGGCTTCGGAGAGTTTTTGTCATGACCCAGTACAAGAGTCTTGACCTAACCCGGCATATTCGCGACGGCTGGTCGATTTTCTCAGGCGAAATTGGCGAATTCATTGAGACCATGCCCCCGATGAAGCGCATGCACGACGATTGGTACTTAGGCACTGCTGACGCTGTTTATCAAAATATCGAATCAATCGAAGCGGAAGCTCCAGACACAGTACTTATACTTTCTGCTGATCATATTTACAAAATGAATTACGGCGAGATGAGTGATTGGCATCGAAAGCAGAAGGCTGACATCACGATTGCGACCATCCAGATCCCACCCGAGGAATCCGGTCGCTTTGGTGTTGCCCAGATCGATCCGTCTTATCGAATCATCGGCTTTGAAGAAAAGCCACAGCACGGACACCCGGCCCATTCGCCATTTGACCCAACGATGGTTTCAGCATCAATGGGTATCTATCTTTTCAACACACAGATCCTGCTCGACGCACTTCGAGCTGATGCGGCAGATCCTGCGTCTTCACATGATTTCGGCAAAGATATCCTTCCCAAATTAATTCAGGAACACAAGGTCACCGCTTACGATTTCCATGATCTTAACGCCAAGAAGGTGCGCTATTGGCGCGATGTCGGCACGCTGGACGCTTACTACGAAGCAAATCTCGACCTGGTCTCGGTGATTCCTGAATTCAATCTTTACGACAAAGCCTGGCCAATACGCACGAACCCACCGATGTACCCGCCGGCAAAATTCGTGTTCGCACAGGAAGGTAACCGGATGGGAGTCGCAATCGATTCGATCATTGCTCCAGGGGTGATCATCTCTGGAGCACGCGTTCAGAAATCAGTGATTTCACCGGGGGTACGGGTAAATTCGTATTCAGCCGTCGACGATTCTATCTTGCTGCTGAACGCTGAGATTGGCCGCCATTGCCATCTGAAACGAGTCATTGTATGTCCGAACGTGAAGCTTCCCGAAGGCACTCGGGCAGGCTTTGATGCCGCTGCTGACCAAGCGGCTGGCTATACAGTAACCGAGAGCGGCATCACCGTGATCGCAGCTTAGCCCAAACTCGAATAAACCCGGGCACTATTTGGTTGCGTGCACGGAATCAGCGCTGGCGGCAAGGGTAAAGTCTTCCCCCGGGTTGATGAATTGGTTTTGTTCGAATGCGTTTTGCCTGTCGTGCAGATCCCGATAGCGCCCACCCAAAGTCATCAAAGTAGAGTGGTTTCCGCGCTCGACAATCTCACCACCTTCGATGACCAGAATCTGATCGGCTGAGCGGATTGTAGACAGACGGTGGGCGATTACGAAGGTGGTTCGGCCCTTGCGCAGATGTCCGAGTGCCTGCTGGATCATCGCTTCGCTTTCGCTGTCGAGACTCGAGGTTGCTTCGTCTAGAATCAGGATCTTGGGGTCTACAAGGATTGCGCGAGCAATCGCCACCCGCTGACGCTGCCCACCAGACAACTTCACACCACGTTCGCCAACAACCGTGTCGTAGCCCTTTTCGAATCGTTTAATAAACTCGGAACAATTTGCGACTCTGCAGGCTTCTTCAATCTGGGCCCTCGTAGCACCGGGCTGCGCGAAAGAAATGTTTTCGGAAATCGTCCCATCAAAGAGGAAATTATCCTGAAAGACCACTCCAAGATTCGACCAGTAATCTCTCATCTTGAGGCCAGCCAAATCTCGGCCGTCAACAAGGATCTTGCCGCTCTTGGGAGCATTGAAGTCCATCACCAGACTGATTAGAGTGCTTTTGCCAGAACCACTCGATCCAACCAGTGCGGTAGTCGATCCGGCCCTGGCATGAAAGGACACATCTTTGAGCACTGGCGTATTCTCCTGGTACTCGAAGCCAACACTGACGAATTCAATGTCTCCTGTGAGGTCGCCAACGGCGGCGCGCTCAGCGTCCTCTGCGTCTTCACCCTTGAGATCAAGAACTTCCCGAATGCGATCGAGCCCGGCAAGGGCTTCAGTGATCTGCGTACCGATAGAAGCCAATTCTACAACCGGCATCGCCATCATGCCGGTGAATGCGGCGTACATGAAGAGGTCTCCGAGGGTCATCTGCTTGTTCATGACGGCGGCCCCGCCTACGAGGAAGATCACCATGCCAATCGCACCGACAATCATTGAAGAGAATGCCATTACAA
>JBKJUN010001005.1:0-1484 GCA_046590555.1 Bryobacter sp.
TCGGCCTCTACACGCTGAGCAGCGTGAGCGGGTCGGCAGCAACGCTGGCTGCATCAGCCCTCTTCGCGGTTGGCGTCACCTTCTTGTGGCCCACGATGCTTGGCATCACAGCGGAGCGCTTCCCTCGCGGGGGCGGCTTCCTATTGGCGTTGATGGGCGGCGTGGGTATGTTAAGCAGTAGCTTTACGGTACCGATGATTGGCCGTGTCTATGACCAGTCTGGCCCGGCGGCAGCACTACGCACCGTTACTGTCCTGCCACTGGTAGTTTGTGTGATCTTCGCCTTCCTGTGGTTCTCTGAAAGAAACGCTCCTCGACTGAAAGCGGTCAGCCATGCTTAGAAGAAATTTCCTGTCCACTCTCGCCGCACCCCTATTGGCTCAGAAGCAGAAGCGCAAACCGAATGTGCTCTTCGTCGTCGCTGACGACATGAATACAGCACTTGGTTGCTACGGCCACCCGTTGGTGAAAACTCCAAACATCGACGCACTCGCCCGCCAGGGCGTGCGCTTTGATCGAGCCTACTGCCAGGTGCCGCTCTGCTGCCCCAGTCGCGCCAGCTTCCTGACAGGCTTGCGCCCCGATGCAACAGGCATCTGGGATAACGACATGGACATCCGGATCAAGCATCCTGACATCGTTACCCTTCCCCAGCACTTCAAGAATAACGGCTGGTTCAGCGCACGCGAAGGCAAAATGTTCCACATGAACGTCCCAATGGGCGTGGGCACTCCGGCATTCCAGGATCCACCGAGTTGGAATCACAATGGAAGCCCACAAGGGCTTGAAGACAAGAGCAACGGGATCCTGCATCAGCTCACACCGAAAACTAATAGGGGAGCTGCCATCGACTGGATGAGCGTCGCCGAAGCCAAGGGGCAGGCAGATGAAGATGCCGCCTCACGCACGATCGCGCTACTCGAAGAACATCGCAACGAACCTTTCTTTATGGGCCTTGGTTTCGTACGTCCGCATGTTCCTCTGGTGGCCCCGGCACGCTTCTTCGACATGTATCCGCTTGAGAAGTGCAATCCGGTCGTCAATCCTCCGGGCGATGAAAACGACTTATCGCCAATGTTCCGCGAAATCCGCCCCGACCTCTGGAACCATATGGACATGGACGAAGCCAAGCAGCGCGAAGCCTTGCGCGGCTACTACGCCAGCACCTCGTTTATGGATGACCAACTGGGACGAGTGATTGCGGCACTTGATGCGATGAAGATGCGCGACAACACGATCATCGTATTCACTGGCGATCACGGCTGGCATCTGGGAGAACACACACGCTGGCAAAAGCGCAGCCTGCTTGAGGAATCCGCTCGTGTACCGCTGATCGTCTGCGACCCTCGAACCAGAGTGCGCGGCAAAACAACCAGCGCACTGGTGGAACTGGTGGATCTCTATCCCACCCTTTCAGAACTCGTGGGCCTGCCAGCGCCTGCGCATCTCGAAGGCCAGAGCTTCGCCCCCGTTCTGAACCGTCC
>JBKJUN010001045.1:0-4763 GCA_046590555.1 Bryobacter sp.
CTCACGCATCGATCACAGCTTCGGGTCGCGGCAGCGGATTTATGGCCGCTGGTCTGGTAGCGACTTCGTGCAGTTGCGCAACTCAAACGGAATCCCGGGCGTGGCGGGCGACTATCGCAACGGCGGCAAACGCAGCAACGGCGCTGTGGTCGATTACATCGCAAACCTTACGCCTTCCACCATATTGAACCTCCGAGCATCGATCTCTTACTGGGTGGAAGACCTCACCCCCTTCGGCAACCAAGGCTTCGACAACACCCAGCTTGGCTTTCCAAAGGCGCTTGTCGATCAACTCCCAAGGCGCGATTTGTTCCCACAGATCTCTATCGCCAATGCCCGCACGCTTGGCCATAGTTCCGGCAATGTCACCTTTGAACCCACAACCGTTCTCTCGTTGCAGCCCAATCTTGTCCATGTTCGCGGCAAGCACACCATCAAGGTGGGCCTCGACAATCGCGTTACCCGGTATACACAGCTCCGCCCCGGTTCGGCGGCTGGCACTTACGCCTTCGACCGCAGTTTTACCCGCCGCGACTATCTGGTTCAGGACGCCACCAGCGGTGTCGGCGCGGCCTCTTTCCTGCTCGGTTACGCCTCCTCAGGTTCGGTTGCCAATGTCGCGCAGCCTTACTTTCAGTGGATCTACTATGCGCCATGGATCCAGGACGACATTAAGCTGACTCGCAAATTGACGCTGAATCTTGGCTTTCGTTGGGACTTGAATACTCCCCTCACCGAACGCTTCAACCGCATGAACCATGGCTTCTTTGCCGATGCATTGAATCCGATTTCCGCGCAAATCGATAAGACCCGGTTCCCTGGATTTACCGCCAAAGGCGGCATCGGCTTTGCCGGCGTCGACGGCAACCCGCGCTCAGCTTCAAAAATGGACTGGAATAACTTTCAGCCTCGCATCGGCGCAGCCTACGCCTTGAATGACAAGACCGTTTTCCGTGGCGGCTGGGGGCTTTTCTACCTCAATCCAACCTTCCGCGGCGGTCTGAATGGCTTCTCGCAATCCACTCCTTTCGTTGCCACTCTGGATGCCGCCCGCACCCCTTCCAGCACCATCGACAACCCCTTTCCCACCGGTATCCTGCAACCTGCGGGTTCCTCCACCGGCCTGCTCACCTTCCTGGGTCAGGGTCCCAATTTCATCAATTCAAATTTCCGCGTTCCCTATGTCCATCAGTTTTCTTTTGGCATACAGCGCCAGCTTCCGGGCAACATTCTGCTGGACGTCTCTTATGTTGGCTCCCGGTCCATGGCCCAGTCCGCTTCGAGAGGCTTCAATGAAGTGAGCACGGAGATTCTCAACCAGGGTAATCCCGCCATCGGCGGCAATCCAAACTTCCTGAACCAGCAGGTTCCCAATCCATTCGCGGGGCTCATTCCAGGCACGGGCCTCAATAATTCGACGGTTCCCCGATCGCAACTCTTGCGCCCGTACCCGCAGTTTACCGGCTTCAACGTTGAACAATTAAACACGGGCCGAATCTGGTACAACTCACTACAGGTTACCGCCACCAAGCGCTATTCTCGAGGGCTGAGCTTTACAAGCACTTACACCTATTCGAAGAATATCGAAGCAATCGACTATCTCAACGCACAGGATTCCGGCCCCACCCGCAGCCTTGTCGATTGGGATCGCACCCACCGGCTGGTGATCGCACCGAGCTACGAACTGCCATTCGGAAAAGGCCGTAAATTCCTCGCCACCGCTCATCCGATTCTGGGCGGGCTGGCAGGGGGATGGCAGGCAGTGTTCAGCACCGTGCTGCAATCCGGCGATCCGATGAGTATTCCGGGTAACGTCTACCTACTTGGCGACCCTCGTTTGGCGAATCCAAGCTGGGATCGCCTCTTCAAGACCGGCGTCATCGACGTCAATGGAAGCGTGCGCAATGTACTGCCCGGTGAACAACCTGTTTTCCAGATACGCCCGCCGAATTCGCTCCGAACCACTCCTATCCGCTACGGCAATATTCGTAACCAATGGGGCAACACGCTCGATACATCGCTAATCAAGAACACCCGGTTTCGCGAAAGCCTGAACATGCAATTCCGCATCGACGCATTCAACGCGCTAAACACAGCGGTCTTCTCATCCGACCCAAACCTGGATCCAACCTCCCCAAATTTTGGGAAGATTTTTCGCGACAACGGACAATCCAACTTTCCGCGAAATATCCAGCTTGGTTTACGATTTGTTTTTTGAGCCTGCTTGCACGCAACGATGACCCAGCTACCGGCCACTAACTGAATAAATGCGGCGGCCCCCGAGGTAAGTGGCTTCTACTTTGATGTCTTTGATATGGTCTGTAGGACAGCGCAGGATATCGCGATCGATCAAGATGAAGTCGGCCAGCTTGCCAGCTTCGAGGGAGCCTTTCTCTTTTTCTTCAAAGCTGAGGAAGGCGTTGTTGATGGTGTAGAGACGGATGGCTTGTTCGCGGGTGATGGATTCTGTGGCGTGGAGGATTTGGTCTGTCCAGCGGGGTTTGCGGGTGATTGCAACCCACATGCCCCAGAAGGGATTGTAGGGGTTGGTAGCGCGCATGCCACCGATTTTTTGCATGTGGTCGCTGCCGCCTCCGATGATGATGTTGTTTTTGAAGAGGGTGGCGTAGGGTTGGAAGAACCTGAGTCTGGGCAAGCCGAAGTGTTTGATGAGTGTGGCACCGTCGAGTTCTAGCCAGGCGGGTTGCATATCGGCTACGATACCGATTTGAGCCATCTTCTCGATGCCTTCGGGTGTCATGAAGTTGGCATGTGTGAGGCAGGGGCGGCCGGCCCTTACGGGGAATTCCTTATTGACCTCTTCATAGGCGGCAATCAGCGACTGCACTGCGCCATCGCCGACAGCGTGGGCAGTGAATTGGAGATCACGCTTGAGGCTTGCGCGGGCGAGGTCTGTGAGCCGCTGCTGGTTGATGTAGCGCATGCCCCGATAATTCGGATCGGTGATGGAATAGATTTCGCTTGTGCCCCAGGGTTCGCGCATCAGGGCAGAGCCGGTGAGCATGCCGCCGTCGAGAAAGACCTTCAGACCGCGCAGCCAGAGCATGTTGTCGTAGTGGTGAAGGGGGTCTTTGGAGGCAGTGTCGATTTCGGCTTCGATGGTGGGCCAGTCGCCGTTTGGGTTGGTGATGTGATAGTCGAGGAAGATTCGCGTGGTGAGTTCGTTGCGCTGGCGGAGCTGCCGATAGATGTCGATGTGCCTGGGGGTAGCGGCGCGTTCAGTGAAGCTGGTGATGCCGATTGAGTTGTAGTCGGCCATGAGGAGCTTCAGGCGATTGCGGCGGTCTTCGTCGGTGGGCTGTTTACCGGAGGGGATCTCCTTGACGAAGGCAGCGTAGGTGCGGAGGATGCCAGTGGGTTGGCCGGTTTTAACGTCAAGCTCGACCTTGCCGGGTTGTCCGGCGGGAGACTTGGTGTCTTTGGTGATGTTGTTGGCTTTGAGGGCGAGGGTGTTGAGAGAGGCATCAGGGCCGGTGGAGAAGATGACCGGGTGGTTGGGGGCAGCTTCGTCGAGTTCGCTTTTCGTTGGATAGCGTTGTTCTTTGAGGCGTGTAATGAAGATCTGGCGGAGGCTGATCCATTCGTTTTTAGGGACGATTTGCGTGCGGTTGCGGATGTGGTTGAGGACGTCTTCGACACTGGCCATGCTGGGGATCTCGTGATCGAATTCGAACATGGAGGCATCAAGGGAATGGGTGTGGCTATCGATCAGGCCGGGAAGTACGGTTTTGCCTTTGGCGTCGAGGATTTGGGTCTTGGGGCCTTTGAGGCGGAGGATGCTGGCTGTGGTGCCCACCGAGACGATGCGATCGCCACGGATGGCCATGGCCTGGGCTGTGCGGTTGCGGGCGTCGACGGTGAGGATTTTGGCGTTGTGGAGGATGAGGTCTGGGGCTTGGGCCAATGCGAGTAAGAGAAGAGACAGCATTGGAGTGAGTATATGATGAGCGCGTGATGTATAGACGTTCTTTACTAGGGTTATTGCCGCTGGCGGGTTGTGGCACACGAGGGCAGCGGCGGATTGCGGTGATACCGAAGGCTACTGCGCATTTGTTTTTTGTGTCGGTGCATGAGGGAGTGGATCGGGCGGCGCGGGAGTTTTCGATTGAAGCGCTTTGGAATGGGCCCAGCGATGAGACGGATTCAAGCCGGCAGATCCAGATTGTGGATTCGATGGTGGCGCAGGGGGTGGACGGGATTGCGATTTCGGCGACCGACGAGCGGGCGCTGGTGGGGCCGCTAATGCGGGCGCGGGCGGCGAAGATTCCGGTGGTGATCTTTGATTCGGCTGTGGCGATGGATGACTATGTGAGTTTCATTTCTACTGATAATCATGGGGCGGGTTGTCTGGCTGCGCGAAGGTTGGCTGGGCTGGTTGGCGGGAAGGGAAGTGTGGCGATGATTCAGCAGAAGCCAGGTGGGGCGTCGACGGGTAGGCGGGAGAGCGGGTTTGAGGAGACGCTGGCGAAGGAGTTTCCGGGAGTGAGGATTGTGGCGCGGCAATTCAGTATGGGGGACCGGGCGAAGGCTCGAGCGGCGGCTGAGAATATCCTGACGGCGCACGCGGGGCTGGACGGGATTTTTGCTTCTAGTGAGGCGTCGTCGATTGGGGCGATTCAGGCGATCCGGAGCCGGGGGGTGAAGTTGAAGCTGGTTACTTTTGACGATAGCGAGATGCACCGGGAGGCGCTGAAGGATGGGGTGGTGAATCTGATGCTGGTGCAGGACCCGGCGCGGTTGGG
>JBKJUN010000030.1:0-2621 GCA_046590555.1 Bryobacter sp.
GTGGCTTGAGACCATGCACGGGTATTTGTCTGCCCCGGGGGGCGGTGGAGTCCGTCATGGAATGGATCTTAAAGAAGGCCTTAACCTCCAAGTCCACGAAGCGCGTCTCTTCTGCAATCTGACAAGAAGCTACATCAACTATCTTATGGATGAGCACCATCGACTCACCGGAAGCGGCAGGGTATTGGATGAGCAGTAATGTTGTGTGCTTCTGCAACTTCAGACTGCGTAGTGGTGAGGCGGGGGATTAATGGAGTGTGATCAAGATGCTCAAGGAAGATACACTATCCATGACCACGCTTTCTCTTGGGAGGCCATCGGGAGGCCATCAGCCTGACGTGTCCCAACGCATTTCTCAACTTTGCTCAGCAAATCCAGGAGTTTTGTTCTCCCAAAGGCTGAAGCCGACGAATCCGCAAACAGTTACAGTAACTCGAATCTCGCCCAAAGGCTATTTGAAGCAATCACTTGCCGATGGATGTCTCCATCTGTTGCCAGGCCCCAAATTTTTAAGGATTCCCACAGGGACGCATCCACCTGCCCCCAAGCCCTGCGGCGATAACGTCGCCCCCAGGACCGCGATCGAAACTCACCTAAGTCTCCCTCGCACCTGCTGGCAGCATCCAGCCATCATGATGAATCCTGACAAAACTTGATAGCCTTCCATTAGATTGAAGGAGAACTGCGTTATGTCCCAAGTCCGCGAAAAATTCGCTACCCAGGTGAATTCTGAAATTCTCGCAGCGATCCGCAGCATCGCCGAAGCCGAAGGACGGCAATTGCAAGTATTAGTCGATGAGGCTTTGGCCGACCTGATCGAAAAGCGCAAGAACCTGCGACCCAGGGCACATGTAATGGATGCGTATCTCGCCAGTCATGATAAATACGGAGAGCTCTACAAAAAGCTCGCTAAATGATCGACTACCTCACCTTGCCGGACGTTCTGGCCATGCACACAGACCAGATTGAGCGTTACGGCGGATCGCACGGAATCCGGGACGCCGGCCTCCTGGAATCGGCTCTCTATCGCCCTCAAACCGGCTACTACGCCGATTTAATAGAACAAGCTGCCGCGCGCTGGGAGAGCCTGTCGCAAAATCATCCCTTCATCGACGGCAACAAGCGCACTGCTTTTGCCTAAGCGCTGCCAATTTCTGGAAGCTGGAATCTTGAGCACCTAAAGAAACTCTGTAAGCATATTTGGATTGAGATCTGGGGGCAGAGACAAGGGCAGAGACGAAGGCAGACAAGGAGTCATAACAGAGACAATGGCAACCGTTCACATGAGCGAAGCTGAAGTGGCGCGTGATCTCCACGCCGCGCTGGCCAGGGTGAAGCAAGGCGTCGAGATCGTCATCGAGCAAGATCATCGGCCGGTTGCCGTCCTTAGGGCGCAGAATCGCAGTGGCAGGCCAATCACGGAGATCCTTCGCGAAGCCAAGGAACGGCAGTCGACTGTGACCCTCGACGAAGACTTCGGCAAGGATCTTGAAGAGATCGTCGCCAGCCATCAAAAAACGGCTCTGCGCAGGAATGTGAAGTTGCTCCAACGGAACCTCAGAGTCGCTGACACTGTACTTCGCTTCGACTGGGTGAGGTGGTGGAGGATAGAGCCGGTAGGGTAGAGCCATGCCATTTGGGATCCCCGCGCTTACGCACGGGGCTGGGCGGAATGCAGTTTGCAGATATTCGTCTGCTTTTGGGCCGGATCTCTTAAGCGCTAAGGAGTGGGTCAACAACAGGCTTTTGGATTTTCAGGAAAGCCACCTCTATTCAATAAGTCCCCCAAAATGGGCTGGCGCTTCATATTCTCGTTCAGAGCCCAAAAGGCTCCGCCATCTTGGGATTAGTGCTGGATTCCAGCGCTGTCATTGCCGCCGAACGAAAGAAGCAGCCGATCCTTGAGTTCATCGAATGCATCTTCGCGGCCCACGGCCCGGTGGACCTCTCACTGGAAGGTCTGACTTATCCGCTTGCCTGTTAGGGTAGCAGCTCCATCACCATCGTTGCGCCGTTCATCGCGGGCATGATCGAGGTCATCTTTACTGACTTGCGGGTTGCTTTGTCGATCCAGATGATGGCCTTGTCTGGCCCACCCTCGGCTGAGCTTTGCTCTACTTTGTAGCAGTCAAAAGTGCCTGCCGGAACAGTGATGCTTTCCGAGCCTGCCACCTGTAACTGCATCAACTTCTGCTTCTGCCGCTGAAGGTCGAAGTTACGATACGTGGCCTTGTAGCCATTGGCCAGCGGTAAAGCGCCGATTGAGAACTGTGCTGCTGCTGCGTCGGCGAAGAGGGCTCCTCCGGTTGCGGCATCGATCGGGCGGTCCTGGCCATTCATTCCCATCTTGCCGGAAGCCTTACCGTCGGCGTAGCTAACATCAATCGCCACAGGGCCTTGACGCACGCTGCGCTTCTTTACCTCAAGCGTTGCTTTGTCGAGCGTTGCCTCGTCGGTCACTTGACCCATCGGCGTCTCCATTGAATCGGTGGCAACATAGACTCCGCCTTCTTCCTTGATCGTGGTTGAGAGCTTGATTGGAATCTCCTGGCCAGCGACAGAAATCTTCGCCTGATACTTGTAGACCCCCGGTGTCAAGCCTGTCGCCGTTTTCGGCATTG
>JBKJUN010000137.1:0-1519 GCA_046590555.1 Bryobacter sp.
TCCATGTTTCGTCTTCCATCGCGGGCAATACCTGTGTGGTTGGTGATCAGACCTATCTTCTTGTTGGTGAGTGAGGCGAAACATGGATGCCATGATTGCCGGAGGCGTGGCGCTGAAGGCGCTCTTTAGCCCCGAGCATGGGATCTTCGGCAAAGAAGACGAAGAAAAGGTTGCCGACACCCGCGATCCAGCCACAAAGCTTCCCGTCTACAGCCTTTATTACGGCGAAAAACGAGAACCCAACCCTGCCACACTCAAGGGAATCGATACCCTGGTCTTTGACATCCAGGACATCGGCACCCGCTTCTACACCTATGCTTGCTCAATGAAAAACGCCATGGACGTTGCTGCCAAGTTGAACATTCAGTTCATTGTCCTCGACCGGCCAAACCCGATTACAGGCGAACATGTCGAGGGGCCGATCATGGATTCATCAGAGATGAGCTTCGTCGGTTGCTTGCCCATGCCGCTCCGCCACGGCTTCACGGTGGGCGAACTCGCTCGTTATGCCAACGACCAGCTCCCCAAAAAGGCAAAGTTGACTGTGATTCCGATGAAGAACTGGAAGCGCAGCTACTGGTTTGACCAGACCGGATTGAGCTGGGTAAACCCCTCACCCAGCATGAAGAGTCTAGCTGCCGCGACTCTTTACCCCGGAGTCGGGATGATTGAATACGCGAAGAACTACTCGGTAGGGCGGGGAACTGACGCCCCGTTTGAACAGGTAGGTGCCCCCTGGATCGATGGGCAGAAATTAGCTAATACGCTGAATGCAATGGAAATACCCGGAGTAAGGGCTCACCCGACCAGTTTTGAGCCAACAGCCTCCATCCATACAGGCAAGAAGGTAGAGGGTGTCCGCTTTATTCTCACGGCAAGAAACGGTTTTGACTCCACACTTTTGGGTCTTAGCCTGATTGAAGCACTAGGGCAACTCTATCCAAAGCAGATTGATCTGATGGCAAATCGCAAGCTAATTGGAAGTCTGGAAACAATTCGCCGCCTCGACAGTGGCGAGGCGGCGAGAAAAATCAGGGATTCCTGGATGAAAGCGCTAGACCTATTTAGCGAAAAGCGCCAACAATATCTAATTTATCCTTAGCCCTTTGCTGAGAACTTTTTTACGATCGATTCTTCTGTATCGGGCTCATCGGGCTCGTCTGTGGTTACTCCGCGCTTCCTTGCTTCGGCTAACCAGGTTGGGGGTCTTCCACGACGACGACCGCGGCCTTCTACCAGCCGTTCCAGCGTAAGGATCGCTTCTTCGATCGATGCCCGTTCGCGTCGTAGATCTTCCAATATTTTCATTAAGTCCACGGATTGATCCTCCGCTTCAAATTGCCGGTAACCCATGTCACCGGCCAAAGCTATTAGCAGTTATATCGAATTATTGGACGAGATACAAGGGGTCTGTTCCGAAAATAGAACAGATTTTTGAATTGGGAAAAGCTAAACCTTTTTTTGCCTACTCCAGTACCAGTAAAATGGAATTCCAGAGGCAATGAGCCCCAATCCAAGA
>JBKJUN010000230.1:0-3710 GCA_046590555.1 Bryobacter sp.
GCACAGAAACCCGACCCCGCCCAGACGGCACTAAAAGCCGCCACCGACAAAGAAACCTTGGATGGCGACCTCAAAGCCGCGGTCCGTATGTACCGCAAGGTAGCCACCAGCAACAAGGCCAACCGCCCTGTCGCCTCGCGTGCCCTGCTGCACCTGGCCGAGGCGCAAGAAAAACTCGGTGAAGCCGAGGCGCGCAAAGTCTATGAGCAGATCATTCGCGAGTATGGCGATCAGCAATCGGCGGCAATGGCCCGCACTCGGCTTGCCTCCCTCAGCAAGTCCGGCGCCATGACCGCCCGTCGGCTAGTGGCTGTGCCGCCAGAATGGTCCACTGGCTTACCAAACCCGATTTGGCCAGATGGCCGCTTCATGTTCGTCTCCGTCAGCGAAAATGGAACCTCAAATCCCGCCATCCTCGACCTCACATCAGCTCGCTTGCAACGGTTCGCCAAACCTCCCGGAACAGGATACATCGACTCGGGCGTTGTCTCGGCAGATCACTCTCTAGTCGCCTTCACGCCTCAACCAATATCTGGAATTCTCGATCTGACAATCGCGAATATTGACGGCTCGAATCCACGCGCGATCTTTCGAACCTCTCCTGCTGTCAGCTGGCTGTACCCACTGGGCTTCACGCCCGACAAGAAATCAGTTGTTGTCAGCTTCAATCGCTCGGGCAAGAAGGGTTATAACTTAGGCCGCATTGACGTCGCCACTGGCACGCTTACAGTACTCAAGGAGTTCGCCGACGCCAGCCTCTCCCAGCACAATCTTTCGCCCGATGGCGGGTGGATTGTCTATTCCGCTAAAAGGACCCCTGACGCATCAACCCTGGATATTTTTACCCTCAGCTCTGAAGGTTCTACCCAGCAAGTCCTCGTCGATCACGCCGCCAACGATACACATCCAGTCTGGACCGCTGACGGTAAGGGCGTGATGTTTCTAACCAATCGCCGCGGCACTATAGATCTCTGGCACGTCCCGGTCATTGCGGGAAAGCCCGCCGGCGAGGAACGCAGCATCAAGCCCGATATGGGGAGTGTGGAACTCATGGGCTGCAACCAGAATGGCTCGCTGATCTACCGTGCCTCCAGCGGTTCCGCCTCTCTCTTCCACAGCACACTCGATCCCGCCACGGGCAGATTTCGACCCTTGCAGGAACTGAAGGAGTCCTATGCCGGCCAGAAACTCCGGCCCCGCCTTTCCCCCGATGAAAAGCAACTGGCTTATATCCGCCGTCCAGATCACGCACCCGACAAGGCCATCGTCGGCCTTCGCGACCTCGCCTCGGGGAATGAGCGCGAAATCATCGTCCCAAATCTGAGCTCCATCGGCTGGGTAATGTGGATGCCCGGCCAGCGTGGACTGATAGTCTCCGGCTTCAACCAGTCCGCCGTCCGCGTCAATACACTCATCGACTTGCAGTCTGGCGAGAGTAAAGTCCTCCCTCAGATTTCTCGTGATACACAAGGCTACGCGATCGGTGGTGGCACGCCCACCGTCTCGCCGGACGGCAAGACACTTTATATCCCAATGTACAAAGGTCCTAGTGGCGCTGTTTTTTCCTACGACATCGCGACAGGTTCCATGCGCAAAATGCATGAAGCCAAGAGCTACTTCAATAACCCAGCGCTTTCCCCGGATGGCAAATATCTCGCCTTCATGGACGCGAACATGCCAAACGACATCAGCGGAAGAATTCTCACTACCGCCGACGACTCCGTACGCGACCTGCCTCCCGGCGTCACCGTGCGAGGCTGGTCGAGAGACAGCAAGTTCGTGTACGTGGTTTCGACGCCGGACTCGATTCGGGAAGTAGGCGGCAGAAAAACGATGACCTTCTTCCGCATGCCAATCGAAGGCGGGCCCCTGACTGCGGTGAGCGATCCGATCGATTTCGCTTTGGTCGACTCCGCACAACTCCTCGGCCAGTCCGCCGTCTTCCGCAGAGATCAGCAGAGGCGCGAACTTTGGTTGTTAGACAATGTACTGACGGCCACCAAATAAGCAACATGGCGGGCGGCCTCTACTGCCGCCCGCCGCTGCGTCAGCGCGCACCGCATATGCAGCATGTCGCCCGGCTCGACTTATTTGGCGACGATTTGGCAACAGTCCTCAATCTCAGCCTCACCGCCACCATCGGCCCCGCCGCCCCGCCATGCACCACGAATAGAAAGAAACTCAAATCGATTCGCACGGAGCTTCACTACATCGATTAGCACCTCAGTGATAGCATTGCTGCTCATGATCCATCCAGCCGGGCAGGCTTCAAATCGCCAGATCTACCTCTACTTCGGCACAGCCACGATGCTCGGCTTCCTGCTGACGCCGGAATACCTGCTCGATATCCCCTCCACCTACATCCTCAAGAACCAACTCCACGCCACCGCCTCGCAGGTCTCTATGTTCTGCCTCCTCACCGGCATCCCGCTCTACCTCTGCTTCATCTTCGGCATGATTCGCGACCTCTGGAATCCCCTCGGCTTGCGCGACCGCGGATACTTCCTCCTCTTCGCTCCCCTGACTGCGGCAATCTATTTCTGGATGGCGCTATCGCCGGTTTCCTATCTCGGTCTGCTCATCGGAATTTTCCTCGTCAATTTACTCTTCCGATTCATCTGGGCCTCATATGTGGGGCTATCGGCTCTGATCGGACAAGAAAACCTGATGTCGGGTCGCCTTTCTACGGTCTACAACATAGTGGGCAATCTTGCCGTCGTATTGGCACTATTAGCCTCCGGCCCGATGACCGAGCGCCTCACTCCCCGGCAAATCTTCTTTCTTGCGGCTGCGCTCATGCTTTCTCTCTTTGCCTTCGGTTTCTGGAAGCCATCATCGGTCTTCAGTCACGTCTATGACAACCCGCTCGCCCGAGGCTCAACCTTTCTCGGCGATGTCCGGCGTCTCGTCCGCCACAAGGCCATCTATCCGGCCCTTCTCATCAACTTCCTTTGGTTCTTCAACCCCGGCCTCAATACGCCGATGCAATTCCATCTCACCGAACATCTTCATGCCTCAGATGCCACCTATTCCTTCTACTTCGGCACTTTTATTGCCGCTATGATTCCCATGATGTTCGTATATGGCTTCTTGTGCACACGCGTTCCGGCGAAAAACATATTGTGGTGGTCAACCATTGTGGGCGTGTGCCAGATGATTCCGCTCGCCTTCATTCGCACCGCTGATATGGCGGTTCCCCTTGCCGTGTTGATGGGGCTCTCCGGAGGAATGGCCGTAGCGGCATACTATGAACTTGCCATGCGATCCTGCCCTCCAGGCCTGCAGGGAACCATGATGATGTTAACCATCGCCCTGACCTTCATCTCCGGGCGGTTCAGCGATTTGCTCGGCGCAAGAATCTACGAAAGCAGTCCGGATTACGGCTTCCTCTACTGCGTAATCGCAACGACGGCTGTTTATCTGCTCATCCTGCCCACGATTCCCTGGATTCCAAAACACCTCATCGCAACCGCCGACGGCCAGCCCATTCCTGCCCTGTACGCCTCCCTCACACCCTAAGGCCGCGCCAGCAAATACCCCGTAATCGCCTCGCTCTCCCGCTCACTAAACTTATGACCCGCAGTCCGTTTATGCATACACAAGACGCCGCCCGATGGGTTCCGGGATTGGATCGCCAAATTCCTTGGCGGTCTCAATCCACAACCGGATCGCATCTTGTGCATTGCTTAGAGCTTCTTCTTGCGAATCTC